>JANNCL010000131.1:0-4240 GCA_031386565.1 Candidatus Omnitrophota bacterium | reverse complement strand
ACGGATTGAAGATCAATTTTTCGGGACGCACGTATCAGGTGGTCTCATATAAGGTCGATCCTAAAACAGAACAATTGGATTATGACCAGATCGAACGCCTGGCGTTGGAACACAAGCCGCAAATGATCGTTGCCGGTGCTTCGGCGTATTCGCGGTTCATTGATTTTAAAAGATTCCGCGCCATCGCCGATAAGATCAATGCCTATTTATTCGTGGACATGGCCCATATCGCGGGTTTGGTCGCGGCGGGTTTACATCCTGACCCTGTGCCTTACGCGCATTTTGTGACGACGACCACACATAAGACATTACGCGGTCCTCGCGGCGGGATGATCTTATGCAAGGCGGAGTTTGCCAAGAAGATCGATAGTGCTATTTTTCCCGGGATACAGGGCGGGCCTTTGATGCACATCATTGCGGCGAAAGCGGTTGCCTTTAAAGAAGCGTTAAGCCCCGAATTTAAAGATTATCAGCGTCAGATCATTGCGAATGCCAGGACTTTGGCCGAGTCATTGACCAGCAAAGGCTTTCGCATTGTCGCCGGTGGTACGGACAATCATTTATTTATGGTGGACTTGCGACCGAAGAACATCACCGGTAAAGAAGCGTCGGAAGTCTTGGATAAAGTGCAGATCACGGTGAATAAAAATTTGATCCCCTTTGATACTGCAGCACCGACAGTGACCAGCGGTATACGCATCGGGACGCCGGCGGTAACAACGCGCGGGATGAAGGAAGATCAGATGAGGCACATCGCGCAGTTGATCGATGAGGCGATCGTCAATCACGGGGATGCATCAAAATTGGAGCATGTGCGCGTGCAGGTCCAGCGCATGGCGGATGAATTCCCTATTTATCCGAACTTATAGGTATTGGTAAAAAGATATGCGCTGTCCTTCTTGTGGCCATAAAGATACCTCAGTGGTTGATTCCCGCTTGAACAGCGGTGGGGATTCCATACGCCGGAGACGCAAATGCCCTAAATGCGAAGAGCGTTTTACCACGTATGAATACATTGACCTGGTGCCGTTGATGGTCGTTAAACGCGACGGACGGCGGCAGAATTTTGACCGTTCGCGTATCTTGAACGGCATTCTTAAGGCCTGTGAGAAACGTCCGGTCAGTGTTGAGCGCATCGAGGCGGTGGTGGACGGGATCGAGCATGATATCCGCAAGCGGTTCGATCAGGAAGTGGAAGCAAAGGAGATCGGCGCGATGATCATGGACCGTTTAAGTTCTCTGGATGAAGTGGCCTATGTGCGTTTTGCTTCGGTGTACCGCCAGTTTCGGGATGTGAATCAGTTCATGGATGAGTTAAAAGTGATCTTAGGTAAGAATAAATTAAAAATAAAGAAGAAAAAGAAGGTATAGATATGATCAAGATGGAATTATCCCGCATTATCATCGACGAGCGCCGGCAGGATCAGGTGATCGTGCTCAAGGAAAAACAGGGGGACCGCCAGATCCCTATCGTGATCGGGTTCATGGAAGCTTCCAGTATCAAGATCAAGGTTTCCGGCGTGGATGTTCCGCGTCCGATGACCCATGACTTATTCTTGCAGGTGATCGATGCGTTGGGCGGTCAGCTGCAGAAAGTGATCATTGATAAGTTGGTCAATAATACGTTTTATGCCAAATTAGAATTAAAGACTCAGACCGGTGCGATCAAGTACATTGATGCCAGACCATCGGATAGCATTGCGCTCGCGGTGCGATTCAAAGCGCCGATCTTCGTCAGCGATGAGGTCGTTGAGCAATCAACGGCGGTGAATCCTTAAACATGTCCTTGCCTGTTGTTTTTCCGCACATAGACACCTTACGCGCTTTATGCCGCAAACGGAAAGTCGATGTTTATGTCGTCGGTGGTTTTTTGCGCGACGCTCAAATGGCGAAGAACGGTTTTGATGTCGATCTGGCTGTTAGCGCCGGAGCCTTGGCTTTGGCCCGGTCTTTCGCGCGTTCGATCAAAGGCGCGTTCGTGCTGTTGGACGATGAACACGGCAGTGCCCGGGTGGTCAAGGAGGTTGATGGCAAGATATGGACTTATGATCTGACCGACTTGCGCGGGAAAGATATCCATGAAGATCTGGCCTTAAGGGACTTCACCATCAATACTTTTTGCCGTTCTTTGCTCACCGATGCGGATGTTTCGCCCAAAACAGCGTCGCGCGATCTAAAATCAAAAGTGATACGCATGGTGTCGGCTAAGGCGTTTGTTGACGATCCGCTCAGATTAATGCGGGCCTTTAGCCTTGCCGCTCAAACGGGCTTTTCGATCAATGCCGCGACGCTAGCCGCGATCAAGAAACAAGCTCCGCTCATCATTAATCCGGCCATGGAACGCATACGGGAAGAGTTGTTCAAGGTTTTTCATTCGCCCCGGACGCATGCCACGATATTGCAGCTGGAACAGGTAAAATTATTGGTCCGCGTTGTCCCGCAAGTAGAAGTCATGTTCGGTGTCAAGCAAGGCGGTTATCATCATTTGGATGTGTGGCGTCATTCCCTGCAGGTATTGGCGGAATTAGAGAATTTACTGATCGAATTCAAAGCAGATCCTAAGATCGCGGCATATTTGCAGGAGTCGATCGGCGGGGGGCATACCCGTGAGGCTTTGTTGAAATTTTCCGCCTTATTGCATGATATCGGCAAACCGGCCACGGCAAAGAAGGAAAAGGACCGCATGACCTTTCACAGCCACGAGCATGTGGGGGCGTCCATCGTTCGGCATGTGGCCAAGCATTTGAAATTAACGGTCCGTGAGCGGTATTGGCTCGAGGATGCCGTGCGCTGGCACTTGCGTCCGGGTTATTTGTCAAATTTCAAACAACCCTCTGCGAAGGCGGTATTCCGTTATTTGCGTGACACCAAAGAAGAAGCTGTTTCGATCGCGATTTTGGCCATGGCCGACCAGCGTTCCACCTGCGGCCCCAAGACCACTAAAGAAAAAACCCGTCATCATGAAGCAATTTGCCGGATGGCGATCGCCGAATATTACCGCGATAAAGCCAAACCGGTGATCAAGCGTTTATTGACCGGCAATGACCTGATCAAAATATTAAGATTAAAACCTTCGCCGTTGTTTGCCAAGATCCTGACCAAGGTCGAGGAAGAACTGGCGCTGGGGAAGATAACCACTAAAGAAGAAGCTCTGGCCTTGGCCAAAGCCATTAGCGAAAAAAAAGGAAAATGAGACTTTATTCGCTTGATAAAAAAGCTTTACTGCTCAAAGGCAATCCCACGCAATTCTTAAATGGTTTAACTTCCAATGCCTTGGACAAGCCTCAGAATGCCTTTTTAAATATGCACGGCCGTATCATTGCCACCTTTGATGGACTGCGTTTGTCGGAGGACTCTTTCTTGATCGTCGTGGCCAGTAAAGCCGTCGGAGCGCTGATGACGCATGTGGAGCGTTATTTAAAGATCAACCGTTCAACCTTGACCGAAACAGTCTTCAATGTTTATTTTGATTGCGATGGTGATGCCCCATTATCCCCAGGTGATCAGTTCATCGCCCAGAAGCAGGGCCGGTTGATCATTTCAGAACAGGTTTATGGTCCTACTGTTTCCGCGGATGAATTCACGCTGTTTCGTTTAGAACATCAGCTCCCGCTGCATACAGTGGATTATCAGGATGAAATGCTTTTAAATGTCCACGAATATGATTTTGTGTCTTACACCAAAGGATGCTTTTTAGGCCAGGAAATGGTGGCCAAAGTGCACAATCGCTCTAGGCCGACCTGGGCCTTAGTTGTCCGTTATCAGGATGAGTTAACCGCAGAAGAGCAGTCAAAAATGACCTCGGTAGTAATTAATCCTGCCAATGGCCGATATTTAGGCTTTGTATTCGTTCCAACCGCATGATAAATATAGACTTATAACTCTATAAAAATTTCCTCCCAAGCTGGCAGGTATCTATATAATATGTTACATTTTTCTCATGCCCCAAAAGTTTTTATCCCTTATTCTTGCTGTATGTTTATTGCCTTTGCCGCAAGCTCGTGCTGAGCAAATAATTTTGCCCGTACCCGGGACAATGGTACGGTTAAGTCCTGCCTATGAGCCTCCAATATTAAAGGGCATTAAAGTTCATCCGGATAATCCGTTTAAATTCGATTTTATTTTAGACAAGGGAAGCGCTGGAACGTCTGCTTCCTCACAGCCTATTTTGCCTTCGCACCACCAATCCCCCAGTGGGGTAGCACAGGAAAAAACTACGCTTCCCCTGGTTGCTGCGGCA
>JANNCL010000062.1:0-9040 GCA_031386565.1 Candidatus Omnitrophota bacterium | reverse complement strand
GGCAAAACAGAGATGGGCAGGGATCTATTAGGACAGGATTATTTATTAAAACAGATCACGTCTTCCTTAATGTACCCGGAAAGCGGCTTAGGCAAGAATTTCTGGGATAGGGTCTACGAAAATATTTATAAAGAGGTAGGCAACACCTCCGCCAAAGGCGGATCCGCCTCCGGCGGAAATATCCCGGTCAATACTTTCAATAAAGTCTGGATCGTCCCCAGCGAAGCTGTGATCCACGAGAACGGCAACACCGCCTTTATCGTCAAGAGCCATTTGAAGGTCATGTTGGAAGAAGATTATGTATCTTTATCCAAACACACCGCCACCAACACCCCACAAAACAAAACACATGTCCTGTCTTCAAAAGCCATCAAAGACATCATTCTTCCTGCTTTAGAAAAAGAAGTCAATGAAGGCAAGAATTTCGCCCAATTAAGACAAGTTTTTTCCGGTATGATCTTAGCGACCTGGTATAAAAAAGCGCTGAAAGAATCCTTATTAGGGAAAGTTTACGCCGATAAAGCCAAGGTCTCCGCCTTAGGCGGATCCGCCTCCGGCGGAAAAGGTTCCGTCGAAGCCATCTATCAACAATATTTAGCCGCCTTCAAAAAAGGCGTGTACAACTACATCAAAGAAGACGCCGACAAATACACGAACCAAGTGATCCCAAGGAAGTATTTCGCGGGAGGGGCAAGTAAAGAGGGTCTGGATAATGCAATGGTCAGGGCACAAGTGAGTGATCCTGCATTGAAATATGATCTAAGCAAGGACCCCATTGAAGCGACGAGGGCAGATTTGACTGGGGATATGGAGACAGGGCAGAGCAAAATATTTGGATTTGATAAAGCAATGACGCCAGCTCAGAGTATGGTCAATGCGCTTAATGACATGGGTTTGAACGCATTAGGCAATATTTATGATCAGATGTTCACGAATAGGCAGCTGCGTAGAAATCTTACGGGTGTCGCAGCTGAAAAGTCTGATCGGGAATTTGAAGCGTTATTCGCTGGTTATAGAGGAATCGTTGTGGATGTGAATTTGAGATATGAAGGGGTAAATGGCCATAGTGAGGATGATGATAAATTTTTGGTTCTTGCTCCGGAAAAAATAGCAAGTTTGGCAACTGCAGATCGAGTGGCTGTGAGTTCTGATCAAGCGGCAAAGACGGATGCGGCGATGGCCTACTTGAAAAGCAATTTAACCGTGGTTCCAAATGGAGCTGGTAGTCAAATTACTTTAAATCTTCCCGATATGGCGCAGTCTGCGAGCGATCAAATTGAGGGTGTTCTTACATCTCTGAAAAAAGATCCTAACGTTGTGCAAGCATCTATCAATGGGGGCAAGCTAACCATTTTGACTAAAAAGCCTGTTGCTCAAGATTTTGCCATGGTAAATCTTAGCTTTTTTAAAAGGGTTGCAAATTTAATAGGTGGAGTAGCCTTATTGATTCTGTCGGTCAATAAGTTTGTAGAAGTTTATAGTAAGGGCTGGTCTGGTAATTATCATAACGCCGATGATTTAATAGCGATAATAGTAATTATGGTGATTTTGCATTATATCAATGGAGTTGAGGAAAAACCATCTAAGCAGTTTTCGCCTATGTTGGAATATAAAGATAGCGCTCTTGGAGATCATGTGGTTTCTGTTAGGGCATTAAGAACAGTGTATCAGCAGTTATATGCCTTAAAAACAACGGTTGGAACAGAGAACGAGAATTTGCTTAAGGACGCTGTAAGTTTTGGAATGGGTTTCTTGAATAGGCAATCATATATCAAGGACTTGTCATCTGATGAGGTTCAGGCTGCAGAAAGTAATGGGAATATCCAGACGGAAGCGCAGCTTAAAACAACGGAGCAAGTTTTAAGATCAAAACTGGAGGGGATCGGAGCTTTTAGTGAATCTGAACTAGCCAAAGCTATTTTCCTGTCTTTTGTTGGATATGATTTATATGATCCGTTATGGAGCTTATTTTATCGTCGTTCAGCCTCGTATGGTTTTGATCAAAGTGTTTTGCTGAGGGATGATCTATCAGAGACACAGATCCAGAGCATTGTCTCTCTCGCTAAAGAAATATCCGCACGAGGACGTACTAGGGATGCTAGGGGAATTTCTAAATTCCAAAATATTAATTTCAGTGAGCTATTTGAAAATAATGGCGTGGATATTCTATCAATATCAACAATGGCTTTAAGCGATATTGCTAAATATGATCTTAAAAGGGAAGGGCCTGTAGTAGTTATTGATGATGTTTGGGGTCCCATAGCAGGTGGTTTTAAGCAAGTATTAACAAATCCCTACAATATTAGTGCTCAAGCGACTATTTGGGAAGTAAAAGTGGCAGGGGTGACTACGTTTATTGTTGAAAGACAGAGAAAAGCGAATGAGTATTTCCCTCGTGAGTTTAATGATGCGGCGATGACAGGCTTAGCGCAAAAGCTGGCTGTATGGACGTTGGCTTTGGGGGCGGGGGTTGTAAGTGCAGAGGTTGTTGATAAAATGGCGGAATTGACCACCTATATTAATGCACCACATGCATCGTTTATCTTTAGACAGTTTATAAGCGAAGGACGCGTGCGTTCTTTGGAAGTTTTAAGGTTTAAGAATGGTCCAGTTAAAGAAATCAAGGTGGGGGATAAGTTTAGGGTTTGGGATATGGTGACGGCCATTCGCAGGGTCAGACAGATCACATACGATCCTAAATTAAAGGACATCACTTTTTATGAAATTGAAGTTGTAGGGCTATCAACAGGAGCTAAGGTTATTACTGTGATGGATCTTAATGAGGCTCCTGCGGCACTGGTCGCGCCGCGATACCCATTGATGGATGGCAGGTTCATTTTTGCAGGCGATACATTGCAGAATTATCCCCTAGCCGACGGCAGCCGCGTGGATGCTAAGGTGATCGCTGTAAATGACGACAACACGGTGCACATTAGGTACAAAGGCGGAGAAGTAAAAAATGCAGCGTGGTTTTCGCTTCCGAGTGGCGTGGTAATTAAGTCTAATGTTGCGGCGCCGTTAAAACCAGGGATAAAATCTATTCAACAATTTGGCGGCGAACGCAGTAAAGCGCTTAGTGTCAGCCAAAGGGAAATGTTGAAGGATGCTTTTGCAAAGCAGGGAGGGGTTTACCATCTTCAACTTGTTAGGGCGTTAAATCTAATGGGCATTGATGTTCCAAAGACAGGAGGGCTTGAAAGTTTGGCTTCGCAATTAGCTCAAGAAATTCAAGCGGAAGTTTATGTGGCGAAGCTCTTAAATGGTTCCAATAGCTTGATACTTACCGCTCAACAACGCGCAGACTTGAAGGAAGCATTAGCCAAAAGACCAGATTCTTCTGTTGGTTATTTCCAACAAATTCTAGAAGAAAAAGGGGTCGTTGTTTCGAATCCAGCAGGCATTCAACAATTGGCGTTCCAATTACGCAATGAGATAGAAATTGAACAACCGGTTGCAAGGCTTATTAATGGGCTCGGGAGTAATGTGTTAAGCCCTATTGTGCGTGCAGGATTAAAGGACGCACTTAGCAGAACACCAGACCAGTCCGCTGGTGACCTTGAAGGAGTTCTGTGGGATAGAGGTTTTATAAAAGCTAGTGGGAAGACTATTGAGGTTTTTGCGGATCAGTTAAGAAGAGAAAATGTCGCAGAGCGAGCGGCGGCGAGGTTGGTAAACCAAGCCATGGCATCGGATGCGGCGATGAGAAATGATCGGTTATCAGAATTGGTCGGAGAGGTGAGAGCGGCTAAAGCGGATTTTGAGCAAGCACGTGCTGTTTTTCCTGAAACAGCGCCAAGGTACAAGAATGCTAAAGACAGATTGAATGTTGCGTTAATTGAGCTAGAAACCTACAACAGAGCCAGGGGTTATACGCATAGTCCATATGGATTAGACCTAGACGGTGGTAGCGATCTCGCAATGCGATCAAAGGGTGGTATTGACATGAACTCTGCTAATATGGCCCTGGTGATTAAGCGTGATGGCAAGGGTGTGCCGTTGCCGATTGCTCAGCAGGATATGGCGCAGATGGCGAAAATCGGGGGGTTTGTGCCTCATATCCTGGAGATCCGGCCGGTTTGTCTTTGCCGATGTTTCAAGATAAGCATTGATCCTTGTTGAACGGTTTGAGAGCCCCAGCGGTAGTTTGAGCTGGGGCTTTTTAATTAAATGCGTTTGTTTTTTTAATGTGGTAGACTATAATTAGCAGATATGAAAAAGATATCATGGCATGGCCATGCGAAACAGAGGTTTTTGGTGCGCTCGATTGATTCCAAGATTGTTTTATTAACGATTCGAGAGCCAGAACAGGTGCTTAACAAAGGCAAGTTTAAGATCTTGCATCGGCGATATTACGAAACAGGTCAACGGAAACATTATTTATTGCGTTTGTTCGTAGAAGAGACAGCTGTAGAAATTATTATTTATACTGTTTATAGGACGTCTAAGATCGATAAATATTGGAGGGTTTAAAGATGAAAATGAATTATGATCCGAAGGCGGATGCTTTGTACATTAAATTGCGCAATGCAAAGATACAGGAAAGTGATGAGTTGGGAAACGGCATTATCATTGATTATGATGCTTCTGGTAAGCCAGTTGGCATAGAATTTTTGGAAGCGGCAAAGTTGTTTGGCGGGCGCAAAGAGTTACAGGTAGAAATGTCTTTAACGGAGAATTTAAGAAGATAAAACATTGATCCTTGTTGAACGGTTTGAGAGCCCCAGCGGGAATGTCGCTGGGGCTTTTTTGAATATTGATCATTGTGATGCCCCCCCTCCCTGACCCTCCCCACAAGGGGGAGGGAAACTATTCCCAGCTATTCTTAAAATTTGACAAACTCTTCCTTAGCAAGTATACTTATAACGTTGCATATGCAACCAAAAAATATCATGGCTAACGAAAAATATATTATTGAAGAATCATTGGGTTACGCGATGGGCCGGGCCACCAGGGCGTTGGGGGCTTTGGTCAATCATAATTTTGCGGCGGCGGGTTTTGATGTTACTTGCGAGCAATGGTCGGTTATTGTCAATTTAGGGAAGAAGAATGGGCAAAGCCAGCAGGAATTGGCGGGGCTTGTCTGTAAGGATAAGACCAGCATCACCCGTCTTATTGACAATATGGAAAAGCATAATCTGGTCGTGCGTATCCCGGATAAGAACGATAAACGCCAGAAATTGATCTATTTGACCAAGAAAGGCCAGGACCTGCAGGTTAATTTGGTTGTGGTCATTCAGGCAACATTGCGACAGGCTCAAAAAGGGCTCAAACATAAGGACTTAGAAACATGTAAATCGGTCTTGCATCATATTTACGAGAACACGAAATTATAACCCTTGATAAGGAATGGTTGAATATGCAACTTCATAAACACGTACAAACGATGATCTTGACCTTTGCCGTTGGGGCCATAGCTGGCTGTGGACAGGCCCAGCCTCCTAAACCAATGGCCATGCCTCCGGCTGAGGTTGGTGTGGTTACCGTGGCCGCAGAAACATTGCCGATCATCTCGGAATATCCGGGGCGCTTAGATGCGATCCGTGTTGCCCAGGTGCGGGCCAGGGTTACCGGGATATTATTAAAGAAATCATTTAGCGAAGGCGCGGATGTTAAGGCCGGCGATGAGTTATTCTTGATCGACAAAGCGCCGCTTCAGGCGAACTATAATAGTGCCAAGGCAAATCTGGCTAAAGCCCAGGCGGCTTTATCTCAGGTCGAGGCCAGGGCACAGCGTTATAAAGCGCTGGTGGAGGTCAATGCCATCAGTCGTCAGGAATATGATGATTCAACGGCATCGGTTTTGTTGGCCAAAGCGGAGATACAAGCGGCACAGGCCGCGATGGAAACGGCATCATTAAGTCTCGGCTATGCGACCGTGGCGGCTCCGATCGACGGGCGCATCGGTGAAGCAAAAGTAACCGAAGGGACCTTGGTCAGTCAGAATGAAGCGACCCAATTGGCGGTGATACAACAGCTTGATCCCATTTATTTTGATTTTACCCAATCAACTACCGAAATGCTGCGTTTAAAGCGTTCGCTGGATTCCGGGAAATTGCAAAGTGTGGCGCCGGGTGAAGCGAAGGTCACATTATTATTAGAAGACGGAACGACCTATTCTTATCCTGGTAAAGTGCTTTTTTCTGATGTTACGGTAAATCCATCCACCGGGATGATCACTTTGCGTAGTGAATTCCCTAATCCGGACCATACCTTGCTTCCGGGTATGTTCGCGCGTGTGCAATTGCAGGAAGCGGTCAATAATGAAGCGATCACGGTTTTACAACGTGGTGTTGCGTTAGGTGCTAATGGCAGCGCGACCGCCATGGTTGTCGGGGCAGATAATAAGGTAGAAGCGAGGACCGTCAAGCTTTCTTCGGCCATTGGGGATAAATGGATCGTGGCTGAGGGTTTAAAACCGGGTGACCGCGTGATCGTGGAAGGCCTGCAAAAAATAAGACCGGGTGCAGAGGTTAAGCCTGTTGCATTTGATCCGGCACAACCAAATGCATCCGCACAACCTGTGCAGGGGAAATAAAAGAGCGCGACTATGCCAAAATTTTTTATTGATCGTCCGATATTCGCGTGGGTTGTATCGCTTTTGATCTTGTTGATCGGGGCGGTTTCTATTACTCAATTGCCGGTGGCTCAGTATCCCAGCGTCGCGCCGCCGTCCATTTCCGTCAATGCTGTTTACGCCGGGGCTTCCGCGGAAACATTACAGAATACCGTTACTTCAATCATTGAGCAGCAGCTTAATGGGATCGATAATCTGTTATATGTGTCCTCTAGCAGCAATGCCAGCGGGCAGGCGACCATATCGCTTTATTTTGTGCCGGGGACTAATCCCGATGTGGCACAGGTGCAGGTGCAGAATAAATTGCAATTAGCTATCCCTAGCTTACCGCAGGTCGTTCAGCAGGCCGGGGTCACGGTGGCAAAGTCTACACGTAATTATTTGATGTTCTTTACGCTTTCGTCAACGGACGGGAGCATGGATGAGGTTGCGTTGGGGAATTATATTTCTTCAAGCGTTCTAGATCCGATCCGTCGTGTTTCCGGGGTTGGTGAGGCGTTATTGTTCGGTACCGAGAATGCCATGCGCATTTGGCTTAATCCGCAGAAAATGTTTAGCTATAATTTAACTTCCGGCGATGTGGCGGCGGCAATACAGGCCCAGAATATTCAGGTGCCTATCGGACAATTGGGCGGCCGTCCTTCGATCAAAGGCCAGCAATTAAATGTCACCTTGCAGGGAAGGACGACGCTGCGCAATGTGGATGAATTCGGGAATATTTTATTGCGGGTCAATCAGGATGGGTCACGGGTTTTCTTGCGTGATGTGGCCAATATTACTTTAGGCGGTGCAGATTATACGACGCAGGCGCGCATTAATGGCCGGCCTTCCGCGGCGGTGGCGATCAAGCTTTCTCCGACAGGCAATGCGGTGGCAACGGTTGATGCTGTTAGGGCTAAAATTAAAGAATTGTCGCGTTTCTTTCCGGCTAGTGTGCAAGTGGATTATCCTTTGGACCAATCGGCTTTCGTGCGCATTTCGATCGAGGAAGTTGTTAAAACATTGTTGATCGCGATCTTTCTGGTGTTTCTGGTCATGTATTTGTTCCTGCAGAATATCCGCAGCACGCTGATCCCGACCATTGTAGTGCCGGTCGCTTTGATGGGGACCTTCGCGGTGATGAAGCTGTTCGGTTTTTCGATCAATGTGTTGACCATGTTCGGCATGGTTTTGGCGATCGGTATCTTGATCGATGACGCGATCGTTGTGGTTGAGAATGTGGAACGTATCATGCGGGAAGAGGGACTATCTCCTAAAGAGGCCAGCCACAAAGCGATGGAGCAGATCACCGGTGCGTTGATCGGGATATCGCTGGTGTTGACCGCGGTTTTTATCCCCATGGCATTCTTCGGCGGTTCGGTCGGGGCTATTTATCGTCAATTCTCGATGGCGCTGATCGCATCGATGCTTTTTTCCATTTTCTTAGCCATGTCGTTGACGCCGGCCTTGTGCGGGTCTTTATTAAAGCCGATCCCTAAGGGGCATCATGAGGCAAAAAAAGGTTTCTTTGGCTGGTTCAATCGTTTCTTTGATACGGGCAGGGATACCTATCAGAACATTGTTGCCCGCATGCTTAAAACACCGCTGCGCTATCTTTTGATCTATGCGGCGGTATTGGCCGGGGTGGTTGTTCTATATATGCGTTTGCCGTCATCGTTCTTGCCGGAAGAGGATCAGGGATATTTTATCACGAATATTCAGCTTCCCGTCGGGGCTACGCAAGAGCGCACGTTGGCGGTGCTCAAACAGGTCGAAGGTTTTTTTATGAGCCAGCCGGAAACGGATAAGATCATTACGGTCGCTGGGTTTAGTTTCAACGGCCGCGGCCAGAATTCCGCATTGTCCTTCATTCGGTTGAAGGATTGGAAAGAACGTCCGGGAAAAGCGCATAGCGTGCAAGCGATCATCGGTAAGGCGTGGGGTGCATTTGCCGGGATCAAGGATGCGATCATTTTTCCGATCAATTTACCGCCGATCCCGGAACTTGGAACATCGTCTGGATTTGATCTTCAATTGGAGGATCAGACCGGGCTTGGTCACGCCAAGCTGATGGAAGCGTCGAAGCAATTATTAGGGATGGCCGCGAAGAACCCAAATGTCGTGGGCGTGCGCATGCAAGGGCTGGAAGATGCAGCGCAGTTGAAAGTGGATATTGATGAAGATAAGGCCAGTGCTTTAGGCGTATCCTTAGGCGATATTAATAATACGCTGCAGGCGAATTTCGGTTCTTATTATGTGAATAATTTTGTTAACGGGAACCGTGTTCAGCGGGTCATCATTCAGTTAGACGCGCCGTACCGCATGCTGCCGGATGATATAGGCCGTGTGTTTGTGCGTAATAATCAAGGCACCATGGTGGCGCTTTCCAGCCTTATTAAATTGCAATGGACCTATGGTTCGCCGCAGGTGCAGCGTTACAATGGTTTTCCATCCGTTGATATCGTCGGCAGTGCCCCTCCGGGAAAA
>JANNCL010000052.1:0-9982 GCA_031386565.1 Candidatus Omnitrophota bacterium | reverse complement strand
CAGCCGTGATCGCCAACCCCTTCGACAACCGCGCTGGCACCGGAATTACGCACCGCAAAACGCTCACCGGCTAATCCCCTAAAATATGCTTCCCCCAAGATCGCGCCGTAAAGAACAACGTTCCCCACGATCATATTCTCTTCCGGAACGAATGGCGCTGTTCTGGGCGGATAAATGACTATGTGTCCGCCGGATAAACCTTTGCCAACATAATCATTCCCTTCGCCTTCCAGTGTGAATGAAACACCATTGCTTAGGAATGCCCCAAAACTTTGCCCTGCTGCGCCACTAAACTTAATAGCGATCGTATTCTCAGGCAATCCGGCCAAGCCGTATTTACGGGCAATAGTCGAGGAAAGCATGGTGCCAACGGTACGATTAATATTACGAATAACGCTCTCGAACGCGACCGGCGTCTTGTTCTCGATCGCCGTTTTACAGCGCTCGATCAATTTATTATCCAACGCCTTATCAAGATCATGATCTTGTTTGCCCACATGACGGATAGCGATCTCTTTGGGCACGTCCGGTTTGTGCAGCATATTGGTCAGGTCGATCCCTTTGGCTTTCCAATGGTCTATAGCATCCCTGACTTCCAGCATATCCACGCGCCCGACCATATCCTCGAATTTCCTAAAGCCTAATTCGGACATGATCTCACGCACCTCTTCGGCGATATACATGAAGTAATTCACCACATGCTCAGGCTTACCGGCAAATTTCTTGCGCAGCTCCGGGTCTTGTGTAGCAACACCGACGGAACATGTGTTCAAATGGCATTTGCGCAGCAGGATACAGCCCATGGTGACAAGCGCGGTGGTGGCAAACCCGAACTCATCGGCGCCCAACATCGCGGCAATGGCCACATCCCGGCCGCACTTTAATTGGCCGTCGGTCTGCACCCGGATACGCCCGCGCAGATCATTCATCACTAAAACCTGTTGTGTTTCGGCAATGCCAAGCTCCATCGGCAAGCCGGCGTTCTTGATCGACGTTTGCGGCGATGCGCCGGTACCGCCTTCAAAACCGGAGATCAGCACGTGATCGGCCTTACCCTTAGAAACCCCCGCGGCGATCGTTCCCACCCCGATCTCAGAAACCAATTTGACGGAGATCGCGGCTTGCGGATTCGCGTTCTTTAGGTCATGGATCAATTGCGCCAGATCCTCGATCGAATAAATATCATGATGCGGCGGCGGCGATATCAGCCCGACGCCCGGCGTGGTGTTGCGCGTATGCGCGATCTCTTTGGAAACTTTATGCCCCGGCAACTGGCCGCCTTCACCCGGCTTAGCCCCCTGGGCCATCTTGATCTGTATCTGATCTGCATTCACTAAATAATCAATGGTCACCCCGAAACGGCCTTGCGCGACCTGCTTGATGCGGCTGCGTTTCCAGTCGCCGTTGGCTTCTCGCTTAAAGCGCGTCGGATCTTCCCCGCCCTCGCCGGTATTGGAAAAACCGCCCATCCGGTTCATGGCAATGGCCAAGGTCTCATGCGCTTCCTTCGAGATAGAACCATAACTCATAGCACCGGTAGCAAAACGTTTGACGATCTCGGAAGCCGGCTCTACGTCGGCGATCGGGATCGGATGACCGTTCTTGAACTTCAACAAGCCTCGCAAATTCGCCGCCAAGCGGTCCTGATTATTCACCGCCTTGCTATATTGTTTGAATATCCCGTAATTACCCGAACGCACTGCATGCTGCAACAACGCGATCGTCGTCGGATTTAACTGGTGGAATTCGCCTTCTTTACGCCAATAATATTCTCCGCCTTCGGCTAACATATGGTCTAAGGACGCTGTTTCACCAAAGCCGCTTTCATGACGTTTAACCCCTTCGAGAGCGATCGTTTCTAAATTGATACCGCCGATGCGAGAAGGTGTCGCGGTAAAATATTTATCCACCACACTATCCGCCAATCCCACGCATTCAAAGATCTGGGCACCACAATACGATTGTATGGTCGATATCCCCATCTTCGAGATGATCTTATATAAACCCTTATGGGTCGCTTTCAAGAAATTTTTCTGGGCATCCTTAAAGGTGATCGGTGTTTCAAAACATTCTTTATTGATCAGATCCTCGATGGTCTCGAACGCCAAATACGGATTGACCGCATTAACGCCATAACCAATGAGCGTCGCAAAATGATGCAATTCCCTGGCTTCACCCGTTTCCGCGACGATGCTGGCCTTGGTACGGTCGCCCTGCTTGATCAAGTGATGATGCAGCCCGGCACACGCTAATAACATGGGGATCGGCAGCATTTTGGTGCTTATGCCGCGGTCGCTTAAAATGATAATGCTATTGCCGTCGGCAATGGCGGTATCGGCTCTCTTGAATAATGCTTCCAGGGCATCCGCCAAACCCTGCGGACCGTCCTCTTTTCCATAAACGGCCTGTAAAGTGACAGCTTTTAAGGTGCCTGTATTGACATGCGCGACCTGCTCCAATTCTTCATTGGTCAAAATAGGGCGCTGTATCCACAAGCGGTGAGCATGCTGCGGTGTTTCGGTGAGTAAGTTCCCCTCGGGACCTAACATCATATCTTCCGCCATGATGATCTCTTCGCGGATCGCATCGATGGGCGGGTTGGTGACCTGGGCAAAAAGCTGTTTAAAATAATCATACAATAATTTAGGCCGGTCGGATAATACGGCTAAGGGCACGTCCGTTCCCATGGAACCGGTTGCTTCTTCACCTAAGGCCATGGGGATCAAAATCATTTTAGTATCTTCTAAAGAATATCCGAACACGCGCTGACGCGCCAATAGTGTTTTTTCGTTGAGGCCTTCTACTTTCTTTGGCTTTGGCAAGGTGCGCAAGTCGATCAAATTTGCCTTAAGCCATTGGCCGTAGGGCTGACGTTTGGCCAGATCATCCTTTAATTCTTTATCATCAATGATACGGCCTTCTTTGGTGTCGACTAAGAACATCTTGCCCGGCTGTAAGCGGCCCTTCTTAATAATGCGCTCGGGAGCGATGGGTAAAACTCCGGCCTCAGACGCCATGATAACCAGATCGTCATTGGTCACGATATAACGCGAAGGACGTAGACCATTACGGTCTAACACGGCCCCCATAAAACGCCCGTCAGAAAAAGCAATCGCGGCCGGGCCGTCCCAGGGTTCCATGAAACACGAATGATATTCATAGAACGCACGTTTTTGCGCGTCCATGTCCTGGTTGGCGCTCCACGCTTCCGGGATCATCATCATCATCGCGTGCGGCAGGGAACGTCCGGAAAGCACAAGCATCTCCAGCACATTATCGAACGTCGCCGTATCCGAACCATGCGGCACAACAATGGGCAGCAATTTTTTGAGATCTTCGCCGAAAGCGTCAGAAATAAATTGTTTTTCACGCGCATGCATCCAATTAATATTGCCGCGCAAGGTATTGATCTCCCCGTTGTGGGCGATATAACGGTACGGATGCGCCAATGCCCAGCTGGGAAAAGTATTGGTTGAATAGCGTGAATGAATGAGCGCGATCGCTGAGGTCATGCTTTCATCGGCTAGATCTAAAAAGAACCGATCGACCTGCTCAGACATCAGCTGACCTTTGTAAACTAAGGTGCGGCTGTTCAAAGAACAAAAATAATAATAATTCTTCTGCGATAACGTCGAATTATATACCTTATTCCATAAACGCTTGCGGATCACATAAAGCTTACGATCAAAATGCTCCTGCGGGGTATTCTTCCCGCGGGCAATGAATAATTGTTTGAATTCCGGTTCAACCGAACGGGCCACGCGGCCGATCTTGGTAGAATCATGCGGCACGGTACGCCAGCCGATCAGCTTCTGGCCTTCTTCATGGATGATATGCTCCGTCCATTGCTCGATCATGTTGCGGTCTTCTAAAGAGGGCGGCAAAAAGACCAAACCGCAGGAATAATCCCCGAGCGGAGGCAAAGCGATGTCCTGCTTTTGCATTTCTTTGCGCAAAAAAGCATCCGGCATCTGTATCATGATCCCCGCACCGTCGCCGGTCTCAGGATCACAGCCGCACGCCCCGCGATGCGCTAAATTCTCTAATATCTGTATACCCTGGCGGATAATATCGTGGGTTTTCTTGCCCTTGATATTAACAATAAACCCAACGCCGCAGGCGTCATATTCACTTTGTGGATCAAAAAACCCTTGTTTTGGTGGATGCGACATCGTTAACCTTTTTCTTCTGCGCTGTCAAACCTTCATGTGACAACTTCGCAGGAATTTTAATAGAGACAAAATTACATTATTATCAACGCTTTATAGACACATAAGAAGCCGTTATTTTATACAGAATTTATATAAAATGCAAAGGAAAATTAAGAAGAGGGGGTCATCCAGTCTTCCACCAATAATCCACTAACACGCGTGAATTCTTTCACATTATGAGTGATCATGGTTCCCTGATAGGATAAAACGATGGCGGCGATCATCAAATCATGCGGACCGATCAAATTGCCTTTATGGGTTAACTCGATCTTGATCTTTGCATGCATGGCCGCTTGATCTGCCCCAAAAGCAATTATTTCAAAAGGCTCCAAGAAACGTTCAACCAAGACCAAAGTTTGCTTCGGTTCCTTTGACCTTAAAGCACCATACAAGAGCTCGGCACGCACGATCGCAGGGATCTTGATCTGTTTGGGGAACATTGGGCGCATGTGTTCCTTGATGGCGCGTTCGCCCCTTAGTGCAAAAATACAAGTATCCGTATCCAAAAAATACGTCATATTTCCTGCCTCTTTGCATCATCCGCCCATTTCCCCTGATCATAGCGTTTGAATGCCGGATCCTTGATCGAACCAAACACATCAAAATAATCTTTAGGCCAGCCGCTCTCCAAAGAGCTCAACAAGCGTTTCTTGACCCAGCGCGACACCGAATCATGTTCTTTCTTAGCCGCCGCCTCGATCTTTTTCAAACTAACATCATCCATATAGATCGTAATTTGTCCCATACAAGATCCTCCTGCGATAAGTGTACCATGCGCGCAGCATAATTCAAGTATATAAACAAGTATATACAATTATAAGTTAACTTTTAAAAGCCCAAATGCAGATCCAACGCTTCTTTGACCTTTTCGATCACAGATCCATCCACATTCCCCAAGAGTTTGACCAAACGGCTTTTATCAACAGTGCGGATCTGTTGGCATTTTAACTTAGAGTCTTTATTAAGCCCTGGTGTTAAATGGCCTAAGAAAACCTCAAAAGGGAAAACATCATGCCCCCTATCGGTGATCGGGACAATGGTTACGGTCAACGAATATTGATTATTATGATCATTGGAGATCACCAGAGCCGGCCGAGTTTTCTTAATTTCCGCGCCAATGGTCGGGTCAAAATTAACCCGCCAGATCTCGCCGCGCAAAGGATATGCCATTAATCGATCCCATCAGCAGCACTATTATCCAATTCACGTACCAGGGCCTTATCCTCTAGCGCTGCTTTTTGATATGCTTTATCAAGAATAACCGCCATTTGATGCTTGCGTTCTAAAATAAACCGCTCACGCAATGTTGCCGCGATAAACCCGCTCTTATTCCTGATCCTCTTTAATTCTTTTCCCACATCATCGGGAAGGGTAATATTCATGCGAACCATACACATATCCTCCTGTATTAAATATACACCATTCAATACACTCTTTCAAGCGTTTAATAAAGCGGCATTTAAAACGCTCTTAAAAACGATTGTCAACGGGACAGCTTAATGGTAATCTTTTCTGAACATTATGGAACGCCAAGAACTCATCGACATCCTCCGGGTCGGCTTGAAGGCCGTTTCGCCTTATAATTGCCAGCCGTGGAAATTCCAATATAAGGATCAAACCCTGCTTATTTTTGCCAAAAAATATGAACGTGGTTTCTTTGGGAATTTTCAGGAATTGATCTATTATTCTCTCGGCGCCTTTCTGGAAAACTTATCGGAAGGGGCACGGCATTATCATTACGCGATGGATTTCACCGTCACCCCGGATAATAAAGAAATGAATGCTCCCGTTTGTACCGTAAGCTTTACCAAAACACCCGGATCACCACAACATGACATCGCTCACATCATGGGACGATATACCAACCGGAAGATCTATCATCGACGTCCTCTCGACCCTTCTGTCCTTAAAAAAATCCGCGCGGACTTCCAAGGATATGAGCGCGAGGTCATTGATATCACCAACAACCCTGTGATCATTGACAACTTTGCATTACTGGAGAGGATCCGCGTATCCAACCCGGAGCTAAATGACGAACTTATTGAGAATATACAATTCAATCCCAAGAACTCACCCCCGTCACGCACCGGTCTTGATATCATGTCGCTGGAGATCCCGTTCATGTCACGTCAGTTCTTACGTGCCAGCAAGAACCCTGTTTTTCGAAAAATGGTCCGGAACCTGGACTTTGTCCAATACATGGCACAAACAGCGGGACAGAAGATCCTGAATGGCTGTCCCTTGCTCATCGCTTTTAAAGAACCCCATTACTCAACAGCAACGATCGTCCGTGACTGGATGGATATTCAACGCATCCTTAATACCCTGCACCAGGACGGCTTATGCTCACAGCTCCTTGCTTCTGGCATAGACATGTTAAAGATGGACCGGTCTTTTCTAAAACCCTTTGAAATGTATCTGTTATCAGGAGCGGAAACGAAGATACAAAAAAACCTTGGGGTCTCCCCGGCATCGATCATGACCTTATTGCGCATTGGCTACGCCGATGATTGCCGCGTCAAGTCCCTGCGCCTGGACCCGGAAGAACTGCTAACGGCATGGGAGGCCTAATGCAAAAAAAACGCATCCTTTTTGTCGGTGAAGGCGTGACCTTGGCGCACATCGTCCGCCCGCTGGTCCTGGCCAAAGCATTAGACAAAGAGATCTATGATGTCTTTTTTGCCTGCGATGCGCGTTTTAAGAAAATGGTCGATAACGAAGGATTCAACTGGCAGGAAATATCTACCATGCCGTCGGAAGAATTCTTAAAAAAACTGTCGACCGGGGATCCTTTATATACCTATGAACGGCTCAAGAGCAATGTTGCCGATGACCTCGATCTTCTTTCAAGGATACGCCCCGACCTGGTGATCGGTGACTTTCGCATCTCACTGGACATTTCCGCGCCGACATTGAACATTCCTTATGTGTGTTTGGTCAATGTATACTGGAGCCCCTACTCAACACTGATACTCCCGATCCCTGAACTACCTAAGGTGAACATCGTTTATCTGACGATCGCAAAACTGGTATTTAAACTTTTCTCTTCTGTTTTCCTGGCCTCCCATATGCAAGGTTTTAATCGATTGCGCAGCGAATATCGGCTACCGCCTATCAACAATATCAAGAAAATGTACACGGACGGAACATGGACCCTGTATTTAGATCTCCCCTCTTTGGTGCCGGTGTACTCATTGCCTGCGAACCATCAATATTTAGGCCCGGTGTGCGAAATGCTTTCTCTGCCCAAGCCCGAATGGTGGGGGAAATGGCCTAACCATAAGCCGATCATTTATCTTTCTTTCGGATCTTCGGGTGATATAACATTGCTCGATCTTTTTAAGAGCATCTTAAAAGAGATGGACGTCACGGTCATATTAACGACATCCGGCCGGGTCAAAGAGGAAGATTTCCCCGAGAATTTCTACGTCACGCAATACGTAGACGGCCTTGAAGTCGCGCGCATCGCACAACTTTTTATCTCCAACGGAGGTTCCGGCGCGATCTATCAAGCCCTGACCCATGGCGTCCCTGTGCTAGGATTGCCTTCGAACATGGACCAATTCTTTCTCATGGAACGCATTGAAAAACTCGGTGCCGGCATTTTAATACGCCCATCCCAGGCAACAAAGAGCATCATTGTAAGCTCAATTGAACATATCCTGCTGGAGAAACGTTTTAAAGATGTCGCCGGCGGCATTGGTGCCCATATCCGAAAATTTGATACCAAGGCGCATTTTAAAGATTTCGTTGCCGGTGTTTTAAAAAATAAAAGGAATGTCTGATGGAACAAAAAGAACTTATTGAAATACTGCGCGTCGGATTAAAAGCGGTTTCACCGTATAACTCGCAACCCTGGGAATTCCAGTTCCACAATGATCAGCTGATCATCCGCCCCAAATTCAACGAACGAGGGTTCCTGGGCAATGTTCGCAACGTCATTCTGTATTCCTTAGGCGCTTTCCTGGAGAATTTGTCAGAGGGAGCAAAACATTTTCACTATCAAATATCCTATGTGCTGCTTAGTAAAGAAGTGGAAATGGGTAAACCATTATGCGCCGTGACATTTAACAAAACTTCCGGATCCCCGGACCATGATATCCGTCATGTGATGTCCCGTTATACAAATCGGAAGATCTACCGGCCGCAATCCCTGCCGCCCGCTGTTCTTGAAAAAATACGTTCTTATTTTCAAGGAGGCACGCGCGCAATCCTCGACGTCACCAATAACCACGCGTTCATCAACAGCTGTTCTTTACTTGAACGGATACGGATCGCCAACCTGGAGTTCAATGAGGAGCTGATGGATGTCCTTTGCTTTAGCGAAAAAGAGGCCCAGGAACGGCGGCGCGGCCTTGATATGCGCGTACTTGAACTGCCCCTTATCGCTCAATTATTCCTGCGCGCGGAAAAGAATTTCTTTTTCAGAAAAACGATAGGCCGAAGCGTACTGGCCCAGCGCGTTGCGGAATCGGCTAAAAAGAAATCCCTTTATGGATGCCCATTGCTCATCGCCTTCAAGAACACCGACGATTCTGCGGATGTGCTTGTCCGGGACTGGATGGACATTCAAAAAACCTTGAACCACCTGCGTCAAGAAGGGTTACATTCTCAATTGCTGGCCACCAGTACGGATCTGATCAAGATCAAACGTTCATTTTACTTGCCCGCGGAAAGAAAGGTCCTGGAACAGGCGGATATCAACATAGAAAAAAGTATCGGGACAAAATTATCATCCGTGCTTTGTTTATTGCGCGTAGGTTACGCCGATGAATGCCCTGTTACGTCGCTGCGGGTGGAACCGGAAGAGCTACTCTTGGACCCGGCACAATAAAAACCAAAAACCGCATCATCCCCAGCATCCAGATCGCAATACAACAGTTCCTAAAGATCATCTCGAGCCCGGAGAATAAACCTCCTGCCAAAACCGCCAGGCATAATACGAGCAAAAGATCTGTCTTCTGTGTTGTCGTTTGATCACACCAACGCAGTCCCAAAAAGAAATAACACAAACTGACGCTAAGCACGACACCGATAATAGTGTCTGTATTCAACCCCATCCCTGTCATGGCGATGAAACCGAACGCCGTTGACAACAAAACACAAAGAACAAAACAAAGAACAACCGTCTGACGAAAAGGCACGAACACCAACGAGACAAGCAGCAAACATCCTAAGAGAACCAGCAAGATCCATTTTGATGATGCGGCAATGCTCTCATTGAGCATTGCTTCCAATGCCGCAGCCCCCGCAGTGATCTTCAATGATGATCCACCAACGGAACGCTTGAATTCCTTAATGCCGCGGTAAAGACTGTGAATAATGCGCGGATCATGACCATTTAAATAAACCGTGACGGGCAGGATAAGCCCGTCATCATCAAGCAATCCTGTTCTAGGATCCAATTGACCTGTGGCAAAAACCAAGGTCGCAGGTTCTCTGGGAATAGCACGCCATTTAGGATGATTCTCATGAAAGAACATATTGACCCTCTTTACAGCTTCGGATAAACTCGACACCATGCGAACCCCGAGAAACCCCGTCAAGAACCAATGAAAATCATCCAGCATGGTGACCGTGGCCGGATCAGCACACCCTTTGCCGGCCGTGATGGCCGTGACCGTCATTGAATCCGCCGTGTATGCAAAATGATCGTTCATGAACGCCGCCGCTTTACGGTACCGGGTATTCTCTTTTAAAAGAACAGGCCCGGCGCCGGTATTGCCGATAACGATATGCGAAGCCGCTGTGAGACCCGCTGCTAATATGAA
>JANNCL010000046.1:0-5730 GCA_031386565.1 Candidatus Omnitrophota bacterium | reverse complement strand
ATGTATTTTTTTTTATCTAAACCCGTACTTAAAATGACCCCGCCCCCGGCTATCAATTTTTTATATACATTCACAACACGACCGGTGGCCGCGATCTCACCCACCAGATCAAAAGCAACAGGCTTGGCCGCTTCAAAGATACATTCCCCTACTTCATGACGAGCAACATGATCTTTTTGAACTGATTTTAACTCGGCGGCATTGAGGACCTGAACGATCTCGCTTAAAATGACCGGCACTTGCTGAGTTGCGATCTTCAATTTATAGGTTCTATTCTGAACTAATGGCTGTTTCCCCATCCAGAAAATATTAGCGCGGAATTTATTGCTAACGCTTGGCGCTTTCTCACAGGCCTTGACCATAACCTCACCTGGACGGATATAAAACTCGGTCTCCATGGTAAATCCCGTGGACTCGCCCGCGGTAGAAACGGAACGTACCGGTCCGTTAAAATATTCAATACTGCGGATAAGGTTGCGTTTTCCTGACGGCAGGAACACCACTTCATCCCCCACCCTGACCGTTCCCGTCTCAATGCGGCCGGCAATAATACGCCGCTCATCGCCGCTTTCGGTGAATTTATAAATATCTTGTACCGGCATGCGCAAGACCATTTTGTCCGGCGGAGGCTGCTTCTTGAACTTATCCAAAGCCCCTAAAATATCTTCGCCCGTATACCAGGGCATTTTTGCGCTTTTAGTAGCAATATTATCCCCATGAAAAGCAGCGATAGGAATAAAGAAATTCGGTTCCAGGTCGATCTCTTTTAGGAATTTAGTGTAATCCGTCTTGATCTGTTCGAAAACTTTTGCATCATAATTAACCAGATCCATCTTATTAACACACACAGCTAGATTCTTAATGCCTAAGAAACGCATCATATACCCATGACGTTTCGAGTTCTCTTTGATCCCTTCGTGAGCATCGATCACCAATAACGCAGCTTCCGCGCGGGCAGCACCAGAGATCATGTTCTTTAAGAACTCAATGTGACCGGGCGCGTCAATGATGATGTAATCTCTTAACGCCGACTTAAAAAAGGTGCGGGCGGTATCAATGGTGATCCCCTGGGCCTGCTCGTCTTTAAGCGCGTCTAAAAGGAAAGCATATTCAAAAGGCTTGGCATTACGCTGACACTGTAATTTAACCGCTTCAAGCTTACCGTCCGGTAAAGAACCGGTATCCGCCAATAATCGCCCGACCAAAGTGCTCTTGCCATGGTCAACGTGCCCGACGATGACCACATTCATCGCTTCTCTCACATGTACCCCTCTTTACGCAAAGTTTCTAAACCGCCGCCATCCTCTTTATCCTGAGCCCGGCCGGAACGTTCGGCAATATTCTTAAATTTCCCGTCACGCAACTCTTGTACGATATCCGCCACATTTTTAGCCGTTGATTGTACTGGTGTGGTACAAGGGAAACAGCCTAGGGAACGGTACCGCTGTCCTTTGCCCTGATCAAAATATAGATCGGTGATCGGAATATTCTCGCGCTCGATGTATTCCCAAATATTTAATTCCGTCCAATCCAGCAAGGGATGGATACGGATATGTGTGCCCGGCGCGAAATCGGTCTTGAACTGATTCCACAATTCCGGCGGTTGATCGCCCACATCCCAATCACTGTTGCGGTCCCGGGGAGAGAAATAGCGTTCCTTGGAACGACTACCCTCTTCATCAGCACGGGCACCCACAATAACGCCGGTATACGGCTCGATATTGGTATCAAGGTCATATTGCCCTGTTTTATGATTCAATCGTTTTCTAGGCCAGGTGCCGGCCAAAGTGTTCTTCAATGCTTCACTCTTTAATGCTTTACAGCAGGCAATGCGATCGATCGCCCCATCCGGAAAAGTGCGTTTATCTTTCAAGGCCTGGGTATTTTGCCCGACGATCATATTCAAATTGAATTTAAGCGCCAATTCATCCCGGTAGCGGATCATTTCCGGGATCTTATAACTGGTATCGATGTGCACCAAAGGAAAAGGCACATGCCCGAAAAATGCTTTGCGCGCCAGCCATAACATCACGGTCGAGTCTTTGCCGATCGACCATAACATGACCAGCGATTTAAATTCACGGTACGCTTCACGCAAAATATAAACGCTCTGGGATTCCAATGCGTCTAATTTATCAATTGTATGGCTCATTTCTTATTGCCCTTCCACTTCGGATTATTATGCAAACCGCATTCTTTTTGTTCAGCTTGTTCCCACAACCAGCGTCCTGCACGGATATCTTCCCCTTCATTGATCGCTCGTGTGCAGGGTGCACAGCCAATGCTGACAAAGCCTTGAGCATGCAAGGGATTAATATCCACCCCATTATCTAAAATATAGTCACGCACTTGATCCAGCGACCAGTCGATCAAAGGATTGACCTTGATCTTATCATTTGCCGCATCCCACTCGAAAGCTTGAGCATCCGTGCGCGTCAACGATTGCGCCCGTCTTAAACCCGTGACCCAGGCATCCACTCCGGATAATGCCCGCCGCAATGGTTCAACTTTACGCACGCCACAGCATAATTTTCGGTTCTCGACGCTATCATAGAATAAGTTAATACCCTTGTTCTTGACCATGTCTTCCACCGCTTTTGTATCGGGAAAATATACTTTGAAAGTTACATCGGTATAACGCTTTTGATTTTTATCCCAGAGGTCATACGTCTGCGCGAACAAACGTCCGGTATCTAATGTGAATATTTCAATGTCCGGCGCGTGTTTGGCGATCATGTCGGTTAAGACCTGATCTTCTTCGCCCAGACTGGTGGCAAAGGTAATCTTTGAACCAAATTCTTTGGATGCCAAGGCCAGGATATCTGCAGGATGCAACCCTTTTGCTTTCAATAATAATGCGTCGATGCGTGTTTGATCCATATTTTAATCCGGATTAAATATCGTAATCGTAATAGGTAATGTTCTTTGGACGAACAAAAACATATTCGCCTTTGTTTAATTTCAATTGTGCGTATTCACCTTGACTGATCTCAGCCGCGATCGACTGGCCTGAATCAGCCAGCAGGTCGATCTTTACCACCGAACCAGCCGGATTAATATACCTGATATTTGCTTTTATTGCACTATCATCTTGTGCTTTACGGCTGATGTCCAACTGATGCGGCCGTATGTACAATTGCCCGGTCTTGGCATTACCCTTTTGATTTTCCTCATCTTTTTTTCCTAACAGTAATTTGCCATTCTCCATACGGCCATGAAATAAATTCACATTCCCCAAGAAATTGATCACAAACGTACTCGCCGGCTTATGATAAACCTCCTCCGGCGTCCCCACTTGTTCGATCTTGCCTTTATTCATCACCACCACCCGGTCCGCCACCTCCAAAGCCTCTTCCTGATCATGGGTCACGAATAATGAGGTGATATGCAATTCATCATGAAAACGTCGCAGCCATTGACGTAATTCTTTACGCACCTGGGCATCGAGTGAACCAAAAGGTTCATCCAATAATAAAACTTTGGGTTCGATCGCCAGTGCCCGGGCTAAAGCAATGCGCTGACGCTGTCCGCCGGATAATTGCGACGGGAAACGGTCCGCCACCCAATCCAGCTGGATCAACCCTAATAATTCCTTAACCTTCGCTTTTATCTTCTCCTCTGAAGGCCGGGTCGCTTTAGGTTTAACCCTTAAGCCAAAAGCAATATTATCAAACACCGTCATATGACGAAACAGGGCATAATGTTGGAACACAAAACCAACACCGCGGTCCTTAACATCCTTTTGTCGGGCATCCTGCCCATGGAAAAGTATCTCTCCTTGATCTGCAACCTCTAATCCCGCGATGATACGCAGCAACGTTGTTTTGCCCGAACCGGACGGCCCCAACAGCGCGATCAATTCACCGGTATTAACATGCAAATTGACATGGTCAAGCGCACGAAATTCCCCAAAGTTCTTAACGATCCCTTTAACTTCTATGCTCATTTAAATGCACCTGTTCTAAAATGGTCTTTACACACAATGTGATCAACGCCAAAAATGCTAATAACGATGCGGCAGCAAATGCCGCGGTGAAATTATACTCATTATAAAGGATCTCGATCTGCAGCGGCAAAGTGTTCGTCAAGCCGCGAATATGCCCGGAGACCACCGATACCGCCCCGAATTCACCCATGGCACGGGCATTGCATAAAATAACGCCATATAATAAACCCCATTTGATATTTGGTAAAGTGACATATAAGAACGTTTTGAATCCGCTGGCACCGAGCGTCATGGCCGCTTCTTCCTCTTCATTGCCCAATGATTTCATGACCGGGATCAATTCCCGAGCGACCATGGGGAATGTTACAAAGATCGTTGCTAGAATGATCGCGATGGGGGTGAAAATGATCTTGATATTATGATCCGCTAACCATGGGCCCAATAACCCCTGCAAGCCAAAGAGTAAAACATAGATGAGGCCGGAAACAACCGGAGACACAGATAAAGGTAGATCGATCAGGGTCAATAAAACATTTTTGCCATGAAAATCAAATTTCGCGATGGCCCAGGATGCGGCAATGCCGAATACCACATTCAAAGGCACCGCGATCGCCGCGGCCAAGAATGTTAATTTGATCGCCGCGATCGTATTAGGATCACCCAAAGAATGGAGATAAACCGCGATCCCCTTCTTTAAAGCCCCGCTAAAGATGACCGTTAAGGGCATGACTATGAATAAACCCAGGTATACCAGCGCAATGCTGATCAGCCCAAAACGAATAAACTTATTTTCTGTTCGCCTGGCCCGCATCAACTCATTCCGATCTTTTTAGAGCTTAGGTGTTGTAAATAATTGGTGATGGCCAATAATAAAAACGAAACCATCAACATCACCACCGCGATCGCTGTTGCCCCGGCATAATCGTATTCTTCCAATTTAGTAATGATCAATAATGGCGCAATCTCGGTCTTATTGGGCATATTGCCCGCGATGAAAACAACCGACCCATACTCGCCGATCGTCCGGGCAAAGCCTAAACTAAACCCGGTGATGATCGACGGCAAGAGCGTTGGGAAGATCACCTTCACGAAAGTCTGCCAACGGCTAGCCCCTAAACTTTCCGCCGCATCCTCTAATTCATGGTCCAATTCTTGTAAGACCGGTTCGATCGTACGCACAATGAACGGAAGCCCGATGAACATGAGGACCAAAGTGATCCCCAGAAAATTATACGCAGATGGGATCCCGATCTTAAAAAGATACTGCCCTAGCCAGCCATTGTTAGAATACAATGTTGAAAATGCAATGCCCGCTACAGCCGTCGGTAAAGCAAAAGGCAGATCGATCAAGGCATCTATGATCTTTTTCCCAAAAAAATCATAGCGTACCAAAACCCACGCAATGATAAACCCAAACACAACATTAACAATAGAAGCAACAAAAGCAGCGGTAAAACTCAATCGATAGGCCGCCAGCGTCCTTTTGGCAAAGATCACGGATAAAAAATCATGCCATCCGAGAGTTGAAGCCTTAAAGAAAAGCAGCGATAAAGGGATCAGCACGATCAAACTTAAATAAAAGACCGTGTAGCCCAGCGCTAAATTAAAACCAGGTAAGATCGTGCGTGTTTTAAGTAACATAGTTTATTGAATCCATTAAAAACCTGGATATATTACCTATTTTTATCTCGAATAGCAAATCTTACCTTTAACTAATTCCCATAGATCTGATCAAAGACACCTTTATCAGCAAAATGTTTCGCTTGCGCTTTTGCCCAGCCGCC
>JANNCL010000324.1:0-3367 GCA_031386565.1 Candidatus Omnitrophota bacterium | reverse complement strand
GTTTAGCCGGGTTATTGCTGTTGGAAATGATGGTCTACAACAATCGTAATTTCAAGCAGTTGATCGATGACATGGAAAAAGAATTCGGCCGTTATTATTATCAGCGCCTGGACTATTCCATGGATGCCAAAAAGGTTGATTTAAATAAACTCAAACAGATCACGGAAGTGCTGGGTAAAGAAGTCATTGAGGTCAAGGATTACGATGGGGTTAAGCTGATCTGCGCCAACGAAGACTGGCTCATGTTCCGTCCGTCAGGTACAGAACCTTTGGTGCGCATTTATTCGGAAGCGAAATCATTGAAGCGAGCTAAGGATTTGTTGGAATTTGGACGTAAGTTAATCGATCCTTAAGAAATATTTTTATCGTGAGAGTAATGCCATTAAAGACTATTTGGGTGTTTCGAGCGCAGTACGATATGTGAGCAAACTGGCATAGATGATGCCAGTTGCGCGAGCAGTGAGGACGAAGCGAGGAATACCCAAACAGTCTTTAATTCAGGCGAAAAAGGCCGGATGATTTACTACATTGTTTATTTTTTAACTAAATTCATTAGTTTTTTCTGTTTTCCAAGAAAAGTTTACGGCTTGGAACATATTCCACGCAAGGGCGGGTTTATCATTGCCTGCAATCATGTTAGTAATTTGGACCCTGTGGTCATGGGCATTTCATCGTTGCGCCGCATCAATTTTATGGCCAAGATCGAGTTGTTCCAAAAACAACCGTTGGGGTATATCCTTACTCAATTGGGATCTTTCCCGATCAAGCGCGGCGGGGCGGACACCACCGCGTTAAAAGAAGCGATCAAGCGTTTAAAGAATGGGATCCCTGTACTCATTTTTGTGGAAGGCACCAGGCGTATCGGCAATGCCGTACCTGTCGCGCAGGCAGGCGTAGGTCTAATTGCTGTCCGCGCTGCCGTACCTGTGATCCCTGTTTATATAGAAGGCACTCAACACGTGATGTCTCCTGGAAGTAAAGTCCTTAAGCGAAATCCTGTGACGGTTCGTTTTGGCCCGCAGGTTAATATTGATCCTAAACAAAGCTACACAGAAATTTCTAAGGTTATCCTTGATCGGATCTATTCTTTGAGTGCCGGGTGATGTAATTTTTCCTTAGAATAAAAAATAATTGACAAAAAAGACGTTTCTGGCATAATCGCTGTACTTTAACGCCAGGCTTTCGGGTTTGGGGGAGGGATCCTTGTTAAAGAATTCTATCCACAGAAAGAGGACACAAGAAAATGCGTAGTGAAACAACAGTCATGACCCCAGAATGGTCAGCAATGGATGCAATGTATGCGAGTACCCTGCGTGATATCAAGGAAGGTGAAGTTTCCAAAGGTATTATTGCAGCGATCAATTTAAAGGAGGTTATAGTCGATATCGGATTCAAATCCGAAGGATTCGTTCCTATCGAAGAGTTCCGCAATCCCTCTGAACTTACAGTTGGGCAACAATTAGAAGTTTTAATTGAAAATATAGAAGATGACAACGGCCGTTTGATCTTATCGTATTCTAAAGCCGAGCGCCTTAAGGGCTGGCAGAAGATCGCGGATGATCTAAACGAAGGCGATACGGTTGAAGGCAAAGTCGTGCGCGCGGTCAAAGGCGGCTACATCGTGGACGTTTTTGGCGTGGAAGCGTTCCTGCCCATGTCGTTATCTGCGTTCAAAGGTCTTTCCAATTTTGATATCACCACCCACACGTACAAGTTCGTGGTGGCCAAGATGAACAAGCAACGCCGTAATCTGATCCTTTCCCGTCGTGAGATGGTGCAAAAGGAACGCGAGGAAGTGCGCGAGAAGTTATGGGCGGAATTGAAAAAAGGCCAGAAGCGCAAGGGTGTGGTCAAGGGTATCACGGATTTCGGTGCGTTCATCGATTTAGGCGGTGTGGATGGTTTGTTGCACATCACCGACATGAGCTGGAGCCGCATCAATCATCCGTCTGAAGTTGTCGCCGTCGGTCAGCGTTTAGAAGTCCTGATCCTCGATTTCGATAAGGATAATTCAAAGGTTTCTTTAGGTTTGAAACAAATTGTCAGTAATCCCTGGGATGACGCGGTCGTGAAGTTTCCGGCCGGTTCCAAGGTTAAGGGTAAGATCGTCAATATCATGCCATATGGTGTGTTCGTTGAGATCGACAAGGGCATTGAAGGTTTATTACACGCCTCTGAGATCACCTGGCAAAAGAAGATGGTTAATCCTGCCGAAATGTTCAAATTAGCGGATGTTATTGATGTTCAGATCATTAACGTTGATAAGGATGCTAAACGCATTTCGTTATCCATGAAACAATTAGAAGAGAATCCATGGGGTTCTGCCGCTGCCAAATTGACGGTAGGCAATAAGGTCAAGGGTGTGGTGCGCGGTTTCACGGATTATGGTGCTTTCGTGGAATTGGACAATGGTTTAGAAGGCATGATCCATGTGTCTGATATGTCCTGGACCAAAAAAGTCAATCATCCTCAGGAAGTATTACAAAAAGGTCAGGAATTAGAAGTGGTGATTTTGGGCGTCGATGCTGAAGCCAGAAAGATCACGTTGGGTCTAAAGCAATTAACACCGAATCCCTGGAATGACATTGCCAGCAAATTCCCTGTTGGTGTGACCATCGACAGCACGGTTGTCATGAATTCCAATTTCGGCGTATTCGTAAAATTAGAGGATGACATCGAGGCGTTGGTGTACTCTTCCGAAATAGATAAAACCCAGGCTGCTGGTTTAAAAGCCGGCGATCGCCTGCAGGTCAAGATCATCAAAGTTGACGTCGAAGGCATGAAAATCGGCGTTAGCGCGCGTTTGTAATTACCGTGAAAGCGCTTGAGCTTATAGAGCGCGGTACTACAGAGATCATCTCAAAGGGCGATCTAGAGCAGAAGCTTGCACTAGGTCGCCCTTTAGTTATTAAAGCAGGTTTTGACCCCACCGCACCGGATATCCATCTCGGTCATGTCGTCTTACTGCGTAAGCTTAAACAATTTCAAGATCTTGGGCATAAAGTCCTTTTTTTGATCGGTGATTTTACCGCACAGGTCGGTGATCCGACCGGACGCAATGAATTACGCAAAAAAATGACCCCGCAAGAAATAGAAAAGAACGCTCAAACTTACAAAGCACAGGTCTTTAAAGTCCTGGATCCAAATAAAACAGAGGTTGTTTTTAACAGCCATTGGCTGAATAAACTCACACCTGCGGATATTTTAGAATTATCAGCCCGTACAACCGTAGCGCAAATGTTGGCCCGGGCGGATTTTAAGAAACGTTTTGAATCAGGCAAAGAGATTAGCCTTTTGGAATTTATTTATCCGCTCTTGCAAGGGTATGATTCCGTGCATTTAAAAGCGGATGTCGAGCTTGGCGGCA
>JANNCL010000243.1:0-4090 GCA_031386565.1 Candidatus Omnitrophota bacterium | reverse complement strand
ATCGGTGCTGCTAGGTTCGATCTTTTTGTATTCGCTGGCTAATATCGCGAATGGTTTTGTGCATGATGTTCGAATGTATGCGGTCTTGCGTTTTGTTGCGGGTGTCGGCTTGGCGGGTGAATTGGGAGCGGGCATTACGCTTGTCAGCGAGACGATGTCGACTAAGACGCGCGGGTATGGAACGACTATTGTAACGGTGGTTGGTATTTTGGGAGCAGTGGTGGCTTCAATGGTCGCGGATCATTTTGACTGGAGGATTGCATATTTTATCGGCGGAGGCATGGGGATCGTGCTTTTATTATTGCGCATTCAGGCATTTGAATCAGGATTATTCTCAAAGGTTCTTTTGGGGAACTCCAAGCGCGGTGATCTAAGGATGATATTCTATCATGGACGCAACTTCCTGAAATATATGCGCTGCGTGTGCATCGGAGTACCCATATGGTTCGTGGTCGGGGTGCTAGTGACCTTTGCACCGGAATTTGGTCAGGCCCTGGGGATGGTGCAAACACCTAGTGCGGGGAAAGCGATCATGTTTACTTACATTGGTTTGTCGTGCGGGGGATTGATAAGCGGTTTATGGTCGCAGATCATCAAAAGCAGGATCAAAGTCGTGTCTTATTTTATGGTCTTTAACACCGTTCTAATGGGAGTTTATTTGTTGGATAGGCATGTATCTATGAATGTTTTTTATGCCTTGTGTTTTCTGTTAGGTGTTGTTGCCGGTTATTGGGCGCTATTTGTAACGATCGCTGCGGAACAATTCGGCACGAATATCCGTTCCACCGTAACAACGACGGTGCCTAATATGGTCAGAGGATCAGTGGTCATATTGACCTTGAGCTTTCAGTCGCTTAAAACGCTTTATGGCACCATTCACGCGGGGATGATCGTCGCATTTTGCTGCGCTGCGCTGTCATTTTGGGCATTGTATGGTTTAGAGGAAACATATCATAAGGACCTTGATTATGAGGAATAATTTATAAGAAAATTTGACAAGCTCTTAAAGCGCGTTAATATATGTACAGGTGAACTAAACATTTTTCTTTTAACACATTTTTTAGAGATGAGGTAGTAGGTATGAAAAATTTTGTTTTGGGTTTAGCGATTGTTTTTATGGTGACGTCATTGGCTGGTTGTGGTAAGAAAAAAGAGGAAGCTTCTAGTGTTGAAGGATTGAATGGCGTGGTCAGCGAGAATGTCGTTTCAGTTTCCGATCAAGCGGCGGGTAACAATGTGGCCGTGGTAGTGGATAATGCTCAAGCGTTGGCCACTGAAGCAGCTGCACCTATCGAAGATGCGACAAAGTCATTAGGTATAACAGACAAGCCGAATGGTAAACTGATCCAACAAGCGTTGAAAAATGCTGGTTTTTATGCTGGTAAGGTTGATGGCGAGATCGGTCCTAAGACGAAAAAAGCCATTGAAGTTTTCCAGGCCCAGAATGGTTTAAAGGCGGACGGCAAAGTTGGCCGTAAAACATGGAAAGCATTGTCGGCTCACTTGAGTAGGGCTGCAGAAGTTGTTAATCCGAGCGCGGAAGCACAAACTGTCGGTCAATAAAGAGGTGATTTAACTCTTTTTAGGTTTAAAAAACCCTTGCCTTGTGATACAAGACAAGGGTTTTTTATATGAATATGGATAATCGCGAGATATTAATTCCTCCAGATAACAATAATAAAGTGCTGCTGCATTCCTGCTGCGCGCCTTGTTCCGGCGAACTCATGGAAGCGATGGTCGCTTCCAGAATTGATTTTGCCATTTTTTTCTATAATCCCAATATCCACCCGCTTAAAGAATATAATATCCGTAAAGAAGAGAATATCCGTTTTGCGAAACAAATGAATATTCAATTCATCGATGCGGATTATGATACGAGCAATTGGTTTTCCCGGGTCAAGGGCATGGAATTCGAACCGGAAAAGGGGATACGCTGTACGGCGTGTTTTGATATGCGTTTCGAACGCACCGCGTTGTATGCCTATGAACATGGGTATGGTGTTTTTACGTCGTCGCTTGGATTATCGCGTTGGAAAGATATGGGGCAGATCAATGCTAGCGGGACAAAAGCCGCATCACATTATCCGTCCATGATATACTGGACATATAATTGGCGTAAAAAAGGAGGGGCAGACCGTATGTATGATATCGCGAAAAGAGAGAACTTTTATCAGCAGGAATATTGCGGGTGTGTTTATTCATTAAGGGATAAGAATCTGTATCGTGTCAACCATGGGATGCCGCGGGTGGAAATAGGCGAGAAATTTTATGGAAAAGAAACCAAAACAACTTAAAACAATTGAGACCCAAACGGCCGGCGGTGTCGTAGTCAGCAGGATAGGCCGTATCCTTGTTGTAAATCAACGGGGTAATTCCTGGTCCCTGCCCAAAGGGCATATTGAACCGGGTGAAGAAAAATTGGCTGCGGCCATTCGTGAGATCGAAGAAGAATCTGGGATATTAAGACTGACTTTTATCCGTGAATTGGGACATTATAGCCGTTATAAGATCGGTATTGATGGGAAAAAAGAAGATCTAAGTGAACTAAAGGTCATTCATATGTTTTTATTTAAGACTGACGAGGTTAAATTAAAACCAATTGATCCTAACCATCCTGAAGCAAAATGGGTGTTTGAGGATGATGTGGAAGGTTTGCTGACGCATCCTAAGGATAAGTTATTCTTTAGGTCGATCCGTCAATTTTTACGCCGATGATGCCAAATCACACACAAGATTTTCAATTAACCCACGGCCAGATCTGGCTCAATGCGGCCAGTGAAGGGCCTATCCCTACTGTTTCGGCTGGATCTTTACTGGAGGCCATACAGTGGAAATTATCACCGCATCGATTGACCATTCCTAAATTCATTGAAGTTCCGCTAGAGTTAAAACGCTCCTTGGCTAAATTGATCAATGTGAATGCGGAAGATATTATTCTCGGCAATAGCGCGACTTACGGGATACATTTATTAAGTCACGGGTTGGATCTGAAAAGCGGTGATGAGGTCATTTTAATGCGCAATGATTTCCCGACGGATATCCTGCCTTGGCTGCATCTGGCTGATAAAGGGGTTAAGGTGACACAGCTTCAAGCCAAGGGGCCGGTGCTGACCCCTGAAGAGATCCGTTCAGCAATAACGTCAAGGACTAAGGCGGTATGTTTGCCGATGGTGCATAGTTTCTCCGGATGGTCTTTGGATATTGAGGCTATTGGAGCATTATGTCGTGAGCGTAATATTTCTTTTATTGTGAATATGTCCCAAGTTGTAGGCGCATGGCCTCTGGATCTATCCGTGCTGCCTATCGATGCCATCGTTTGTGCGGGTTATAAGTGGTTATTAGGACCGTATGGGACGGGGTTCTGCTGGTTAAGGCCAGGTTTACGAAAAGAGCTTCATTATGATCAAGCATACTGGATCGCTTTAATGGATGAGCATAGTTTAAATTCGGATGGTGAATTGTCGTTAGTTCCTAAAGACAGTGCCCGACAGTATGATGTTTTTGGTACGGCTAACTTTTTTAATTTTGTTCCCTGGCGGGCTTCGATCGAGTATTTGCTGACGATAGGCATTGATGTGGTGAAGGTTCATAATGATGCTCTAGTAGATCAGATACATCAGGATCTGGATCAAGTCTCTTATGATATCATTAGTCCGGTTCAAAACAATGAGCGTACAACGATCGTTGTTGTGACACATAAAGATAAAAGCAGGAATAAAGCTATATTTGATCGTTTAAAAGAGAATGGCGTGCACGTGGCGTTCTGGAGGAATAATATCCGTATTTCACCGCATATTTATAATACGCCTGAGAATATTGGATCATTATTAAGTTTGCTTAACACTAGAGGGGAATGATTATGTCTAAAAAAGTCATGGTCATTGAAGATGATACAGATATTAATGATCTGATCGTTTTTAATTTGAAGAAAGAGGGTTATGAGGTTTCATCTCTTTATAAGGGGGAAGCTGCGGTTGACTTTGTCGCTAAGATCAGGCCGGATCTGATCATCCTAGATGTAATGTTGCCATGTGTTGACGGGCTGGATATTTGCCGCCATATAAGATCGGAAGAGGGGATAAAGAACATC
>JANNCL010000231.1:0-1974 GCA_031386565.1 Candidatus Omnitrophota bacterium | reverse complement strand
TCCCGGCGGTCAATGCGCAAATCACACCAATCATTCTAACTATACATACTAGTGTGCGCATGTTCCCAATAAAGAGCATCTGTTATAACTTTAAAAAAGTTTGCAGAGGAAACAGGGAATGTTATAATTAACAGAGATTTTTTAAAAAACATCACATGTTTAAACGAGGTTAATATGAAACAAAAATTCGAACAATCAGAAGGCTGGATCAAAGTTCCTGTTGATCTTAAAGCGTATCCCTTGCAGGCCATCCATTCCGCCGGGTATGCGTTCATGGACAAGTCGTTCGTAAAGCTGGAAGAGGAAAAGAAAGACCTTGTCGCTGTCTGGCTTAAACCAAAAGAAAATGTTAAGGATCTTGAGAAAATAGCGCTGGAATTCTGCGAAGAGCTGCTTAATTACGCGCATTATTTTAGCAGTCTGAAGGTCAATGGCGATAATATGAAAACATTGCTGCAGCGGGCCTTGTTCTCGGCATCACCATCGATGGTCAAAGAGGCGGAAGAAAAAGAGATCGAAAATTTGATCAAAGAGCTTGAAGCTGAAGAGGATCAGACTTCTTCAAAGAATAAAAAACCAACCAAGGCACAGAAAGCATAAATTCTTTTATGACAACATCCGCTGATCCTTCTGTACTACCGTTTAATTCCAAAAAGATCAATGGTAAATATTTGGTCACCAATATGATGGGCTGTTGGGCCGCGCTTGATAGAAAAGAATTCCAGGAGCTTAACAGTTTACGCGTTCTTAAAGGCGGCCCTTTATTCAACCGTTTGTTGGAGCGGGGAGTTATCGTAAATGCGGATAATATACAGCGCATCATTGGTGATTACAGGAATTTGAATGCGAATCTGTTCAATGATACAGCTTTGCATATTGCTGTTCTGACCAAAGGTTGTAATCTGCGTTGTTCCTACTGTCATGCCGAGGGCGGCGGTTCCTCAGAGAATATGACGATCGAAACGGCCACCCGCGTACTGCAGTATCTTTTTGATGTAAAGAATAAGAATGTAACGCTGGAATTTCAGGGCGGTGAAGCCGTGATGAATTGGCCCGTCCTTAAATTTTTGACCGAAAGTGCCCGTAAATTCAACAATTCCAAAGACCTTAATATCGCATTAGTCACTAACATGCTTTTGTTAGACGACGAAAAGATGCAATTCCTAGTGGATCATGATGTTCGGGTGTGCACCTCTGTTGACGGTCCTGCCGATATGCATGACAAGTATCGGACGAATGTTGCTGGCAAAGGGTCGCACGCGCAGTTGATGGAGAAGATAAGCCGTTTTTCCCAGAAATTCGGACGTAAAGTCCATATGATCCCGACGATCACAAAGAACTCCCTTTCACAGCCGGAGCGCATCATTGATGAATATGTCCGCTTGGGTCAGGATGAGATCGCCCTAAGGCCGGTCAGCAAGATCGGCTATGCTTGTGATTGCTGGGATGATGTCGGGTACACGGCCGCAGAGTTCAATGCCTTCTATGATCGCGCGCTAGCGTATATCTTAAAGTTAAACCTTTCCGGTAAATATATCAGCGACCGCATCGCGAAGATCATTTTGATCAAGGCCTTGCATAAGAAGGATCCTCTTTTTGTGAATATCATGAACCCTGCCGGAGGCGGAAGGGCGGTCATTACCTATGCGCCCGACGGTGGATGTTATCCCTCCGATGAAGCTCGCATGTTAGACGATGATATTTTTCGTTTAGGCGATATCAATAAAGAGGATTATGTGGATATATTGAACAAAGATAATTACGTGCATTTTTTACAGGCCGGGTGTTCGGACCTATGGAATTATCGATCGGTCTATAGCCCGTGGTTAGGGATCGATCCGGTGGTGAATTATGCGTTTCAAAAAAATGTTGTTGCAAAGGTCAAGACCTCGCAGCCCCAGCAGATATTGACGCATCAATTTGATGCTGTGTTCCAGTATCTTTTGGGAGATGAAAAATACGCGAAAGTTTTTC
>JANNCL010000105.1:0-5824 GCA_031386565.1 Candidatus Omnitrophota bacterium | reverse complement strand
TCACGGGCGGAACTGGCGGTAGTATGCTGCCATTATGTAATATTTCCCTGGTTGCGGCCTCATCAAAAACCGCCCGCATTCAAGAATCACACTTAGTTATTTTTCATGCCATCTGTGAAATTGTTGAGAACTCCCTAACGTAATATCTTTCATAGCTTTATATTAAATCCATTTTCTAAGAAATCACTACCGATTTATCCCCTAAATGTTATAATTCTTGCCATGCCATTAAACAAAAAGATCGTTCCAGTTAAGGTGTTGGTGAGCAAAATGCAGCGTTTGCGTAAGCAGGGTAAGACCATTGCTTTTACTAATGGCTGCTTTGATCTGATGCATATGGGGCATGTGGCGTATTTGCAAAAAGCCAAGCATGGGAATAGGGTTTTGGTGGTGGGACTTAATAGCGATCGATCAATCCGCCGTATCAAGGGACCTTCCCGGCCGATCTGTCCGGAACGATCCCGAGCAACAGTCCTGGCGGCATTGGAATGTGTTGATTTTGTGGTCATGTTCAATGAAGATACACCTTATAATTTGATCAAAGCACTTAGACCGGATGTGTTGATCAAAGGGGCTGACTATAAGGGTAAAGAAGTGGTAGGTTCCGATATTGCTAAAAAGGTGGAATTACTACCTTTTATCAAAGGATTCTCAACGTCTGACATTATTAAGAAGATCACGAGTGTGTATGGCGGCGGCTAAAGAACTTTATCGCATCATTGATGCTAATTTCAACCGTTCCAAAGAGGGGCTGCGTGTTTGTGAGGACATGGCTCGTTTTGTTTGGGATGATAAGACGTTAAGTGCAGCCTTTAAAAAGATACGGCATGATCTGAATGGTGCCATTGAACCGTTGGGTTTATTGAAAGTCCTATCTTTTAGAGATATTCAAAAGGATGTGGGGAAAGCAACTACCGCCAGTGAGTTAAAGCGTTCCGCAGTAAATGATATTTTCTGGGCGAATAGTCAACGGGTTAAAGAGTCGCTAAGGGTTTTGGAAGAAGTAACAAAATTATTGGACGTGCAAATTTCTCAATCGATCAAGGATCTGCGGTATAAAGTCTATGCTATCGAACAAAAAGCGTTTAAACAACGCTAAACTTTATTTGATCCTCGATGCACAAGTGCTTGATTACCAGAAGCTTTTAACTCTTTTAAAAGAATCTGTACGTTTTGGAGTTGATGTAGTACAATTACGTGATAAATTTGGTAGTGCGAAAGATATCTTGCTCTTTTGTCATAAAGCATTAAAGATCACCCGGCATCAGATCCCGTTTATTTTAAATGATCGCGTTGATCTGGCGCAGATCGCTAAAGTTGATGGCGTTCATCTGGGACAGGATGACATTTCCTGCAAGGATGCCAGGAGGATGTTAGGTTCGAAAGCCATTATCGGTGTTTCTTGTCAGAAATGTCCTCAGGTTGTCAAAGCTCTCAGGGATGGTGCTGATTATGTGGGTTTTGGTTCGGTATTTAAGACATTGACCAAACCGGACAGGTTGCCGATGGATCTTAAGCTATTACAAGCTGTTCTAAAGAAAGACCATCTCCCTGTGTTTGCGATTGGGGGGGTCAATTTGGGTAATGTTGCTTATCTGAAAGAATTAGGTGTTAGTCGTATTGCGGTATGCCGTGACATTTTATTAGCGAAAAATGTCAGCCAAACGGTCGATCAGTATAAAGAACTTTTGAGGTAGTCGTGTTGAAACGAAGTTTTTTAAGGCAAAAAGAATATTGCGGGGGTCATACAGTGGTAGTATTTCAGCTTCCCAAGCTGACAGCGAGGGTTCGATTCCCTTCCCCCGCTCTTTTTTTATTTTTGGTGTTGTTATCCGGCTGCGCCACGACAGAATATCCTACTCTGCCGCAGGTACCTGAGAAGACAGCTCCTGGTAAAATTGAGCCTAAACAAGCAATTCCTCAGCAACCGGCTAAACCAAAAGGGATATATCACAAAATCGCCAAAGGTCAGACATTATGGCGTATCGCTAAATTCTACGGTGTTGGTGTTGATGACATCATCCAAGGCAATAATATTCCTAATGTCGCGGCTGTTGAAGTGGGCCAATTGATCCTTATTCCGGGCGCAAGCGAGGCCAGGGATATCCCGGCTAAAACAACGGATGATAAATCTCAGGAATTTAGTTGGCCGATCAAGGGCAAGGTCATGGCGTATTTTAATGACCGCAAAGGGGATAGTACCAATCGCGGCATAGACATTGAAGCCGGCGAAGGCGATGTGGTTAAGGCGGTGCGTGAAGGCAGGGTGGTCTTAGCGGATTACGTGGCAGGTTACGGTCAAATGATCTTTCTGGACCATGGGGACGGATTTATCAGTGTTTATGCGCAGAATCGTAAATTGCTTTCGCGATTAGGGGATCATGTTTATAAAGGTGATCCGATCGCTGAGGTTGGTCGCAGTGGCCGAAGATCGTTGGCGCATTTTGAATTACGCAAAGGCCCTAAAGCGGTTAATCCGTTGTATTATTTACCGTCATAACTATGATCGACATTGAACATAATTTCTTTGGACGCAGGGATATTTTAGACCTTTTAGGCAAACGCCTGCAGGGTTTAAAAGAAGGTTATCGTCAGAATGTGGCGCTTGTGGGTGCCCGTACGGTCGGTAAAACAGCGTTGTTGACCAAATGGATCTCGGAGCATGATGATCCTGGTGTCATTTTACTGTATTTAGATCTCGAGTCCCGTGATCTCAGCTATTTTTCCCGTCAATTGTGTAAAAGCTTGCTTTATCATTATCTGAAATCTCAAAAATTACCTCTTCAAGAAGATCTAAAATTATTATGTGCTTCATCGCGTGAACTTATCCCTGCGACGGTAACAGCCATTGAAGAAGTCCAAGAGCTGTTAAAAGTCAATAAGCGAGCCGAAGCATATGTTGGTTTATTGACGCTGGTGGACGTGTTCACTCAAGAGACAAAGAAAAGTGTTGTACTCATCTTTGATGAATTTCACCATTTATCGAGTTTTGACATCCCGGAAGTTTATGCGGAACTTGGGCGTCGTATCATGACCCAGAAGAATTGTTTGTATATCCTGACCAGTTCTTATAAGGCAAAGGCTGAAGAGATCCTGGCGGAGAAGTTGTCATTGCTATTTGGTAATTTTGAGGTTCTGGAGCTTGGCGCATTTGATCTGACCACCAGTTTGCACTTAATGAATAAACATCTGGATGAGATCAAGCTGGGTCTGCAATTAAAGAATTTCTTGGCGGATTTTACCGGCGGTAATCCTTTGTATATAAATATCCTCTGCCAAGAAATGATCGCTTTGTCCGGTGTTTATGGACAACAAGAGATATATGCGCCCATTGTGACCGGGGCCTTGGAGAATCTATTATTTAACCCCTGGGGCGTGCTCAGCCGTCATTTTGAGTTATTTATCAATGAATTATGCCGCGGCAGGTCTGAAGGGCCATTGGCAGCGTTGTTGATCGCGCTGTCTCAAGGTAAGCATCGTATCAATGAACTATGTGATGACCTGAATCTTAAGCCAACACAAGTCAACCAGCGGTTGAATGTGCTACTGTCAGCGGAAATTGTGGCAAAGAACGGCAATTATTTTTATATCAAGGATAAATTATTCAAGTATTGGATCAAATATGTCTATGAACGCCGTATGCGCGGGATCGATCTGGAGCCTGGCAGGAGCCGTAAACTATTTAAAGAAGAGATCAATAAGGCGGTCAATGAATTTGCTCATGTGGCCCGTAAAGATCTCTCGACCCGCATTGTGGACCTGCTTCATAAATGCGGGAGCGAGGCCTTTGAGATCGATGGAAAACGGTACAAGCTGTCCTTGTTCCGTGAGATCAATCCTTTGAAAATGCGTTTGGGCGCCGGCAGTTTTGTGGATGCCATAGTGGCGAATACGGATGAAGGGACATGGGTCATAGCGCTTAAAAAAGACCCTGTATTAGAAAGTGAATTGAACTTATTCTTGGAAGAAACAAAGAAAATGACGCCGAAACCCAGCCGCTGCGTGATCGTTTCTCTTTCCGGGTTTGATGATAATGCCAAGATCAGGGCATTGCAGGAAAAGTGCTGGGTATGGAATGAACAGGAAGTCAACACGCTCATGCATCTTTACGATGAGCCGAATATCGTGCGATGAAGTTAGGCGTTCTCTCAGATACTCACTCATTGAATTTGCCTCCCAAGATGTTGGAGGCATTTAAATCCGTTGATATGATCATTCATTGCGGGGATCTATGTGATCTGGATGTCTTAAAGCAACTTCAAACTATTACCAAGGTTGTGGCGGTGCAAGGCAATATGGATGACGGCGTTTTAAGAAAGAAATTGCCGTTGAAAGAAAAATTAGATATCGAAGGTGTTAAGATCGGCGTTTATCATGGTCATGGGGTGAGCCGGGATGCTATAGGAAATGCCGCGGCACAATTCGCCCATGAACCGGTGGATATCATTCTATTCGGGCATTCACATAAACCCTTGCTTGAAAAGCAGGGTAGTATCATGTTCTTTAATCCCGGTAGTCCCAATGACGCTGTGCGGGCGCCGTATTTTTCTTACGGGATCATTGAGGTCAATCAGGGTAAATATAAGGCCAGTATCGTAAAGATATAATATGCAACGTTTATGGGCGCCATGGCGCACAACATACATTACGAAAGTGATCAAAAATCAGCATAAAGGCTGTGTTTTTTGTAATATCATTAAGGATAAAAATGACGCCAGGCATTATATTTTTATCCGGGGAAAATCAGCTTATGCGGTATTGAATATTTATCCGTATAGCAACGGGCATTGTTTGATACTGCCCACCCGTCATGTGAATGATATCAGCAAAATGAATAAGGATGAGTTGGCGGAAATGATGGATCTGCTTTTAGAAACAAAGGCGCGTCTGCAAAAAGCAATAGGCCCGCACGGTTATAATATTGGCTTTAATTTGGGCCGTGCCGCCGGGGCAGGGATGCCTGGCCATGTGCACATGCATGTGGTGCCTCGATGGAGGGGGGATCATAATTTTATGCCGATCACGGGAGAAACCAAGGTTATCTCGCAATCTTTAGATGATATTTATAGGTCACTGGTAAAATGCGCAAACGTCAAGACATCGAAGAATTAGAAGATCAGATATTAGCACCCTATGCCATGAAGTCGAAAGACAGTGCCGGTCGGGTGTATGATGAACCTTTGCATGAAGGGCGTACCTGTTACCAGCGTGACCGCGATCGTATTGTTCACGCCGAAGCATTCCGCAAGCTTGAATCCAAAACTCAGGTATTCATCATCTTCGAAGGCGATTATTATCGTACCCGCCTGACACATACGATCGAAGTGGCGCAATTGGCGCGGACGATCGGCCGTAATCTAAGGTTGAATGAGGACTTGATCGAAGCCATTGCCTTGGCGCATGACCTTGGTCATCCACCGTTTGGACATGCGGGTGAAGAAGCTCTTGATGAACTGGTTAGAAAAGCCAATCCAAAGGGCTTTAATCATAATTTACGTTCTTTTGAGATCGTCACTAAGTTCGAGAAGAAATATCCTAATTTCCCGGGCTTGAATTTGACCCGGGAAGTACTTGTGGGCATCCTCAAACATCAGACCATTTATGATACGCCGGGCGGGGAAGTGTACCGCAAATATAAAGAAGGCCCGACCCTGGAGGCTCAAGTCGTGGATGTGGCGGATTCGCTCGCCTATTTGAATCATGACGTCGATGATGGTCTGACATCCGGGTGCATTACGGAGGAAGACCTTATGGACAGCGCCTTATGGCAGCATGCCGTCGGAAAAGTCGGCGCATATGCCGGGAAGGACCGGAATATGTTCAA
>JANNCL010000185.1:0-12173 GCA_031386565.1 Candidatus Omnitrophota bacterium | reverse complement strand
GGGTTTGGCTTTAGGAGTTCCAAAATGGAAGGTCACTTTAGATATTATCTTGCCGGTATCGATCGGCGGCATCATGACCGGTATCATGTCTTCATTAGCCCGCGTGGCCGGGGAAACAGCGCCGTTGTTATTTACTGCCTTCGGAAATCATTTCTGGCAGAAATCTTTATCACAGCCCATTGCGGCGTTACCTCTGCAGATCTTCGCATACGCGATATCGCCCTATGATGATTGGCATAGGCAAGCATGGGCGGGCGCTTTAGTATTAATAACGCTGGTATTTTTGATCAATTTATTGTCTAATTACTTTGTCGAACGGCAGAAACGTATTTTTTCCGGCACATAGTTTAAGGGGTTGGTATGATCAAGATCAAGGTTGACCATTTAACGGTGAGTTACGGGACCAATAGGGTCATCAAAGATATCAGCATGGATATCCAGGAAAAAAAGGTCACGGCTTTCATTGGCCCGTCGGGCTGCGGCAAATCCACATTCATCCGTGTATTTAATCGCATGAATGACCTGATCCCAACAGCTAATATGCAAGGTAAGGTTCTCATTGATGACAAGGATATTTATGGTAAAGACATTGACGTGGTTGAGTTGCGCCGCCGGGTTGGCATGGTTTTTCAGAAATCGACACCATTCCCAAAATCCATTTATGAGAACATTGCTTACGCGTTAAAAATCGTCGGCATTAAAGACAAGGCTTTGATCGATGCGACAGTTGAGAAAAGCCTGCGTCGTGCCGCCCTGTGGGATGAGGTCAAAGATAATTTAGGAAAATCCGCGCTGGCTTTATCCGGCGGACAACAGCAGCGTTTATGCATTGCCAGGGCTTTAGCGATGGGGCCTGAGATCATTTTGATGGATGAACCATGTTCCGCGCTTGATCCGATCGCGACCAGCCGTATCGAAGAACTGATGCACGAATTAAAAAATGATTACACCATCATCATCGTCACGCATAATATGCAGCAGGCGGCGCGTGTTTCCGATTTCACTGCCTTTTTATATTTAGGCGATCTCATCGAGTTCGGACCAACACAACGCATGTTCACCGTCCCGCAAGATAAGCGTACCGAAGCTTATTTGACCGGACGTTTTGGTTGATCGGTGCCACCCACCGTATCCCGAATTATTGAGCATAACGTCGGAGGGGTAGGCGGGTTCGTTATGTCACATAAGTTTAAAGAAAGGGTTAAAACATGTTACGAGAGAAATTGATCGATCTAAAGCGTCATTTGCTTGAAGACGCCGCTTTGGTTGAATATATGATCGCTAAAAGCATCAAAGGCCTAAGCGAAAAGAATGAAGAGATGCTCTTAGAGGTCATGAATACCGAGGAGCCTAAAGCCAATGATTATGATCGAGAGATCGACGAGATGTGCGTTGAGCTGATCGCCCAATATGAGCCGGTTGCCCGCGATCTGCGCATGGTGATCATGATCATAAAAATGAATAAAGACTTAGAACGCATCGCGGATCACGCGGTGAATGTCTGTGAAAGTTCTTTGTTCTTGATCAGTAAGCCCGGTTTGCAGCCGTTGGAAGATCTCAAACTCATGGGCGAGAATGCCGTGCATATGCTCAAAGACAGCATCAATGCTTTTGTTAACGAGAATGTGCAGTTAGCCAGCGCTGTTTTGGAACGCGATAATATCGTTGACGCCGCGGGAGATAAGATCCTTCAGGAATTAACCGAACTGATGCGTGCTCAGAAAGACGTTATTCCCAGAGCCCTGCACGTCATGCGCATCGCTCACAATTTAGAACGCATCGCGGACCTGGCGACCAATATCTCGGAAGAGGTCATTTACATCGTCGAGGGACGCGATATCAAGCATCATCATACGGACGATAATCCTTCAATATAACATATTTCCCTCCCCCTTGTGGGGAGGGCTAGGGAGGGGGAAGAACCTCCGATCATTTCACCCCCACCTTGCCTCCCCCATAAAGGGGGAGGAATCGTCAAGCAAATTCAAAAAAGTTCTAGAAAAATTCCCGTAATGCGTTAATGTATTCCTATGCACCCTTTAGAATTCCGCCGATTATTACCGCAGGACCTTAAACCTCTTATTTCATTAAGCGATTACCAAGCCATTGGCGGCGGTGCTGGCTATAAGCGTGCTTTGTCGATGTTGCCCCTTGACGTTATTGCCGAAATTAAGAAAGCCAATTTACGCGGCCGCGGCGGTGCGGGTTTTCCGACCGCCATCAAATGGGGCGGGGTGCGCAACGAGCCGTGTCCTATCAAATATGTTGCCTGCAATTTCTCCGAAGGCGAGCCGGGTACCTACAAAGACCGTTATAATATCTTGCTTAATCCTTATCATTTATTCGAAGGCATTGCCATTGCCTTATATGCGATCGGTGCTAAAGAAGCCTATATCGGCATTAAGAAAAAGTATACGCCCCAAGTCAAACGCTTATTCGCGGCCCGCAGGGAGATGGAAACAGCCGGAATGATCCCTAAAGGCTTGATCAAGATACATTTAGGACCGGACGAATATCTATATGGGGAAGAAAAGGGCCTGATCGAATCGATCGATGGCCGTTACCCCATGCCGCGCAATATCCCGCCTTTTATCCAGGGGATCAACTTTCAGCCGGGTTCGCCTAATCCCACCTGTGTCAATAATGTGGAAACATTCTGCCAAGCGGCCTATATATTAAGGAAGGGAGCCGAGGATTTTAAGTCGGTTGGTTCGGAAGATACTCCGGGTACTGTTATGTGCACCGTGTGCGGGGATGTGAAAAGGCCTGGGGTATATGAACTTGCAGCCGGAAAAGTGACCTTAAAACAACTGATTTACGACATTGCGGGCGGTCCTATAGGCCAATTCCCTATAAAAGCGGTGTTTTCCGGGGTTGCTAGCGCGGTTGTCACTCCCGAACGCTTTGATACCCCGCTTGATTTTGGTTCTTTAAAGAAAGTGGGCGGCGGTTTAGGCTCAGGCGGTTTTATCGTGTATGACCAAAGCGCCTGCATGGTGCAGATCGCGTTGAAGTTTAGTAATTTCCTGGCCAAAAGCTCATGCGGCCAATGCGTTCCCTGCAATCGCGGTACCGCGCAGATCACGGAATTTTTAAAGAAGATTGAAATGGGGCAAGGTTGCGCGGATGATTTAGAAGCCATCGCTGAGATCAGCGGCCGCTGCACCAACCAAACCCGCTGCTTTTTACCAACCCAGGAAAGTATTGTTATCCCAAGCATTATCAAGGCCTTTAGCGCCGAATTCAAAGCCCATATCGACGGAAAAATGGATCTGAATGAACGTGATCTCATCTTGCCAAAATTGCACGAATACCACGCAGATAGCGTTTCCTTTAGCTACGATGACCCTGCCAAGTTTGCGGTTTAATCCTGCCTGTGCCGTCAGGTAGAAAAATTTTTCTAAAAAATGTTGACAACGCTTTCTCATTATGTAAAAATTCATTCACTTAAAACCCTGGTGATCTAAATTTTAGCCGCGAAAGGAGGGATGAGATAAAACGGTTTCTGGGTCATCGTAAAGGGGTCAATGTCGTAAGAAACTAGGTTAGTAATAAAACCTGGATATATATAAAATATAACTTCCTGAAATATTTTGGAGGATTCAAATGAGAAATAAATTCATGTTAGCCTTAGCTGCGCTGATCTTCGTATCCGCTCCAGCTTTCGCTGCTGTCCAGAACGTAAAAGTTTCTGGTGATGTCGATTCTTGGTATGTGAAACGCGATAACTTCAACTTAGGGAAAAGGATTGCAGTTGGTTCTCTTGGTGGTGGCATCAACAATGGTTTAAAGAGTCAAAATGTGTTCATAACCCAAACACGCGTTCGCATTGACGCTGACTTAAGCGACAATGTGTCTACAACCGTGCGTTTATTAAGTGAAAATGCATGGGGTGCCGGCAATATCTCCGGTAACGTTGGTATTGACTTAGCGTATGCTACCATGCGCGAATTCTTGTATTCCCCTCTGTCCGTGACAGTCGGTCGTCAAGAATTCATTTATGGTAACGGTTTGATCTTGGGTGGCAATGGACCGAACAACGGTACCACGGGTAGCTTAGCTGCTATCGCTGCTGATTTGACCAAGAATACTTCCAACGACGGTGTTAAATTAGTGTTCGATTACAAGCCATTAACTTTGGATGTGATCTATTTAAAAGCAGGTCAACGCTTACTCACTGGTAATGAAGCTGCTAAGAAATCCAGTTCTGATGTTTATGGGTTAAATGCAAATTACCAATTAGGTGATTCTCATAACAGCGTTGTTGAAGGTTATGTATTTAGCCGTTTCAATGGCAGTGATTTTAACCTTCCGGTGGGAACTGCAACAACAGGAAAAGGTGACACCTTAATTGTTCCTGGTTTACGCGTGAGCACCAATCCTATCAAAGGGTTGACTGCTGGTGCGGAAGTTGCTTGGCAAATGGGTAATAAACCGGTTGCTGTTGGCGGCACGGAAAACGCCGAACATCGCAATGCTTTCGCTTATCAAGTGATGGCGAATTATGCCATCGATCAATTGGATGTTGCAAAGTATAAACCCAGCATCAATGCTTCTTGGACCCATACTTCTGGCGATAAGAATGCGGGTGTTAATTCTGGTTCTGATAACGTTAAGTCAGCAAAGAAATACACTGCTTGGGATCCGATGTTAGAAGGTCAAAATGGCGGAACGATTTACAATTCATTGTTCGCCTTAAGCAACTTGAACATCTTATCTGCTGGCGCTTCAATAGCACCTATCGAAGATGTCACCACATCCTTCGCTTGGAGCAATTTGACTGCAGATAAGAAATACCGCACAGGCAACACTTTATCCTTATTGCAACCAGATGGTTCGACCTTGGGTACACTAGCGACCACTGGCCGTAAGGACTTAGGTAATGAATATGATGTGAATGTTAACTATGCTTACACTGAAGATGTCACCATGGGTGTTTCTTTAGGTTGGTACGTTCCCGGCAAAGCATTTGCCAAGGCGAACAACTCAACGGCTAGCCAAGCGTTGGCGCATGTTAACGTGAACTTCTAATTAAATAAAAGTTCATCGCTTCCCAAAAACCCCCGTCAGATTTTGACGGGGGTTTTTTTATTCTCTCTCGTCGAGAAAAATATTTCAGCTTCTTAAAATTTTTCACTTTTCTTTTTGCATTTCCGTTTTCTTTGTTAATATAAAACCAATAAGAATTTTTGGTGTGTAACTTTATATCTTTTAACACGTTAAAGAAACCTAGAAGTTTTAGGATAAAGATTGGGGTAGCATGACCCGTGATGAGATCTATGACCACCTTGCCAAGGTGTATCTAGGCAAGCGTGAGAGCGTCGCGTCAAAGCAGAAGAAGCAGCAGGTCAATCAGTCGTGGATGGTGATCAACATCGTCATCACCTCGGTGATCGTCCTCTCGACTGTTTATGGATTCACGGCGTTCTTAACGCGCCGCGCGGGGTTGCACAATCAGGTGTATTATGAGCTTAACAATAACCTGATCAAGATCGGTTACGATCTAAATGATCCTTTCCCGTCGACGAAAACATTCGCGATCACGCTGCCGGAAAAGGACGCGAGTAAGTACAACCGATTGAACATGAAGATCCGCGGGCTTAACGGCGGATATCCAGGTGTGGTGAAATTGGTCGTTAATAATGAACGCAATGAGCGGGCGACGTATTATATCAAGGACGTAGGGGCACAATGGCAGAAGGTTGCCATCCCGTTCGATAAGTTAAATATTACCGACTGGAGCAATGTGACGGAAGTGGCGTTCGTACTGGAAGCATGGAACGTGGATTTTAAGCAAGGGGCAATGCTCGTCGATGATGTCAGTTTTTCTAATTAATACCTATAAGGGAAAATGCATATGAAAATACTCTCGATCGCGAATCAAAAAGGCGGGTGCGGCAAAACAACCACAGCCATTAACCTGGCCGCGGCGCTGGCATTTAACGGCCAGAAGGTTCTGCTCATTGACCTTGACCCTCAGGCGCATGCCACCTTAGGCTTGAACATCGACGATGCGAATAGTTTGTACAATGTCATTTCCAGGTTGACCCCTAGAAAATTGCGCATCAAGGACATCATCACCCGCGCTGACAAGACCTTTGACGTGGTGCCGTCCAACGTGTTGGTCGGTACGCTCGAACAGGAATTAGCGGAGGAGATCGGTCGTGAATTGAAATTGGTCGACGTGATCAGTGAGATCAAGGGGCTGTATGATTATGTGCTGATCGACTGCCCGCCGTCACTGGGGTTCCTGACCGTCAATGCCATTCGGGCCAGCGACGAGGTTATTATTCCAGTGGAGACCAGCCGTTTCTCCATGCAGGGGGTTGATCATTTGCATGACATTATTTTCCTCATCCGCGACCGCCTGAACCATCCGGTCACAAGCCGGGTACTTATCACCATGTTCGATTCCCGCTTGCGTCATTCGTTCACCATGTTCGCGAAGATGAAGGATAAGTTTGGCAAGCTGTTGTATGAGACGATCGTTCATGTCAACGTCAAGCTTAAGGAAGCGGCGGTCATGGGCGAGTCGGTGTTGAAATTCGATAAATATTGCCGTGGTTCAAAAGATTATTTAGGCCTGGCCCGTGAGATATTGACCGATGATAAAGTGTTGTCCATGCCGGATCGAGTAAAAACCGTGAAGTCCAAAGTCCCGCCGGTCATTGCGCCTCCGCAAGAGGAACAGATCGCCATGGCGGTGGCCCAGGCCATGGAAGAATCCGATGAGTATCAGCCCTCTGAACGCATGCAGGAGATCGTTAGCAAAGAAACCGCGTCTTTCGTCGGTTCCGCGCTATTCAAGCTTAATGCCCCGCAAGCACAATCTGTTTATGTTACCGGATCGTTCAATGACTGGTCCTTGGATGAGACTTGCCGCATGAAGAATATCGGCGGTGTCTGGACGCTGCAATTGCCATTGAAGCCGGGAATGTACAAATATCAATTCATTGTCGACGGAAAATGGCAGGAAGATCCCGAGAATAAGTTGACCGAACGCAATTCTTTCGGGGATGTCAATTCCCTCATTGAGGTTCAGGGGTAATGCCGCGATCAGCATCGTTTTTCAAAGAGGACATCATTGATGGTAAGATGTATGCGGTGCTGGCTTATCTGTCGATCCTGTGCATCATCCCGCTTATTTTAAAGAAGAAAAACCCTTTCGTGCTAGCTCACGGCAAACAAGGCCTTGTGCTTTTTGTCGCCCAGGTAGGGGTGATGATCTTAAGCATTGTCTTGCCCTTGATCTTTCCGGTACTCATGTTCGGTCTGTTGATATTCTCCTTCTGGGGCATGATCGCCGTATTGCGCGGTGAGATGGTCGACCTGCCCGTCATTGCCGGGATATCTCAAAAGATCGATCTTTAAATTATGTTCTCCAGAATTGTCGATCTTCTCAAAGAAGTTTTTTGGTTAAAGAAATCTTCTAAAAGAACTGCTCGTAAAACCGCTTCGAAAAAGCCCAAGAAACCGCTTAAGAAGCCCGCTAAGGCAGCAAAAATAGTAAAGCCGGTCAAACCTTCAAAGACCGTTAAAACACCCGTTAAATTGGCGGCGGCGCCCAAAGAAAAGAAAATAAAAGCAATAGCGATAGATCCGGCGTTAAAACCTATGGGTGAAATAACCCATTATTTTGACCGCATTAAAGTGGCGGTGCTGAAGATCAATCAAGGAACGGTTTTGATCGGCGACCGTTTGACCATTGTTTCCGGTAAAACAAAGTTCGTGCAAAAAGTGTGGTCGATGCAAATTGAGAGTTTGGATGTCAAAGTGGCTAAAAAGGGCCAGCTGATCGGGATCAAGGTCGATAAGCCGGTAGTGCCGGGGGATATTGTATATAAATAGGATTTGTGGTATATTCCTTATATGAATGAACGTGGTCAAAATACCATTGAATACCTTCTTGTTGTTGTTGCCCTGCTGGCAGTGATGATCCCCATTTTAGCGCCCAACGGGGTATATCAGAATTCTGTTAATAACGCCTTGGAGCAGTCGACCTTCGGCGCGATCAATCAGGCCAATTCACAGATCGTTTTTTGACCTATGCCGAAACAACAACGCTTATCCTCGAACCATCAGGCTTTGATCGGACGTTATTTGATCTGGGCGTATAAAAGCACGAAAGAATCTTTTGACCGCCTGGAACGTAAAACCACCCAAGCGCTTGCCGACGATTTTATTTGGAAGCAGCTGAATAGCAAGCACGCCAAAGATTTGAAAGATCCCTCCTATAAGGTTTTAGTAGAGAATTACCGGACCTATATTGATAAAAAGAAAGAACAGCCGATCGATCAGTCTCAATTGTTGTATTTGCGCAACCGTTTGGCAGCGGTAGAGGCGGCGATCAAGAATTTCTTGGGGGCGAGGGCCTTGCCAAAGATCCGGCATGATTATGAGCAGGAATTCACCCGCCGCATTTGGGAGTCTAAGGACAGTCATTCCCTATGACTGTCACAGTATCGAATAAGTAATTGAATAACCAGGAGTATTGATGCGTCATGGAGTGGTTCTTTTTTTAGCGGTTTTTTGCGCGGGTTCGCTCGCTTATGCCAATGATATCGAAGTGATCATCGGCGGTAAATCGTATGATTCCATGGCACTATACCGTGCGGCCAAACGAGATCCGGCCCCATCTAAAGAAGCAATGCCGGAAAAGCTCGATCCTCAGACCGAAAAAGCCGTAAAAGAATTAAAGTCCGTCAGCTCCGAACAAAGTGTCGGCCGCGTGAAAGCCGATTTCGACCAAAATTGGGACAACCCCACCCCTAAATTCAAGATCGAAGCTGCAGAATTGGAACAGCGCTTGGAAGCCCTCGCCGATAACCGTAAAGAACCTGTCCTAGTCGTCTCCGAGAACGGCAAATTGCGGGTGATGCTGTTGGATGAAAGCAAAAAATCTCCTGAAACAGCAACAAAGTAAACTCCATTTGATTCCCTCCCCCAACAAGACGGTGGGGAGGGTTAGGGAGGGGGGAATAGTGTGTGACAGGAATTGCTTGATGAAATATCAATATTTTACTCTATTTTGTGTGTAAATTTGTTTTCTAGTCTTGGTAATTTGACAATCACAAACGAATCTGCTATATTTTCTATCAATCAGTCCAATTACATCCAATGACAATTACATGAGGTGAGTATGGGGTTTCGTAAATTATCTGTTTTGAGTTTTGCCGTGCTAATGTCTTTATCTATTGCTCCTCTTCACGCGGCAACAACAGATACCACCACAAAAACACCTCAATCCCCAACAACGCAAACAGCTTCTACCGCAGCTCCTGCTGATAAAACCACAACGGCCGCGGCAACAAGTACGGCTACCGTTACAGATAAAACTACGGTTAAAGCGGCGGCATCAAAAACTGTGGCTAAAGTCGCCGCCCAAGCAACTACCAGCGTCTTAAGTGCTTCTGCGGGCAGCACAAGCGTATCAAGTATCCAATCACAAGCCACCAGTGTTTCTGTTGACCATACTTCCGGCAACGCGCAATTACCCATCCACATCGACACCCCTGCGGGACGCGCGGGCATTGAACCTAACATCAATTTAGTCTATAGCTCCGGAAGCCGTCAATTAGGTTTAGCCGGTGTGGGTTGGAATATTGATTTAGGTTCCATTCAAGTGTCCACCAAAAAAGGTGTGCCGCATTATGACAGCACGGACACTTTTGAATTGTCCGGCATGAAATTGATCTATGACACAACCGCAGGGTATTACCGTCCGGAAGTCGAAGGGTCGTTCTCCAAGATCGAGAAACGCGCTAATGACTGGGTGGTGACGGATAAGAAGGGGACTAAGTATTATTACGGCAGCAATGACGATGCCAAGCTCTTTGATTTGGCCAATACGTCACACGTTTTTCGTTGGTATTTAACCAAGGTTATTGATGTTTTTGGTAATACCATGAATCTGTATTATCACAAGGATGGCGCGCAGGTTTATCCGGATCATATTTATTACACAGCGCTGGAGGGTGCGAATGCGGCATTTGTGGGTAGTACTGTGCCGGGGATTGTGACGTTTGGTTATGAGCCCACGTATCAGCCGAGTGTTTCTTATAATACGGGGTTTGAACTAAGGTCTAATTACAAACTTACTCAAATCAGATCTTACACTTATCCAGATATCCCCGTAAATTACTATACGTTAGACTATGAAAGAAGTGTTGCTACTGGCAGGGACTTGCTCAAGAGAATTAGGGTTGATGGTAAATATGCAAACGAGAAATTGGTTCCGCAAATCACATTGACGTATAACGAGAACAGTAAGGGTTTCGTTCAAACATCCGCATGGGCAACAGCCTTTCCTGATCTAGCAGATTTTGTTAACAACCGTTATCGGGACGATGGGATTAGGTTGGTTGATGTTAATGCGGATGGGTACACAGATGCATTGGTGAATTTTGGTGATTGTGCAGGAAATATGCCTACGTGGAAAGTTTCTTATTTAAACGACAAAATCTCATCAGTTTATCTTTCGCATTCTTGGGAAACAACAGGAATGTCCGCTTTCGTTCTTTCATGCCCGACGTATGATTTTAACACAGGATATCTTTTTACTGATTTAGATAGTGATGGTTATCCCGATTATTTTCGTAATTATTATGATGGCGCCTACACATTGATGACGCGTATTAATAATGGGAAGGATAGTTTTGTTGATAACAGTGCATGGACGCTGCCTACGGATGCAATTACTTCATATAACTTAAATGGAAATTGGTACTCCGGCGGGACAATTTTTGCTGATGTTAATGGTGATGGTTATACGGATATAGTTATTGGGAGCACTCAATATTATAACAAACATTTTATCTATTTAAATAATAAGGCTTCGGGAGGGACGGGGTGGACAAAAAGTTCATGGACAGTGCCTTCTGAAGTTGATTTTACTCAAGGATGGAAGCTTGTTGATTTAAACGGTGATGGTTTACCAGACTTGTTTTATTCAATTGGCGGGTCAGTGAAGGTATATATGAATACCGGCAGTGGCTGGTATGATCCGGGTTATGCTTCACCGTGGCGTGGCATGCCCATAAACCCGGATTTTCGTACAAATAAAGCCCAATTTGTGGATATCAATGGGGATGGTTTGACTGATCTTATTTATAAAGATGGATCCACGTTGACGGTTTTGATTAATACCGGTAATAGCCGTAGTTATGATACTGCCTGGATCAACGATACCGCCTCATGGCCATTAGATGCCAGGGCTGATTTTACGAATTTAGGCACACAATTTCTAGATGCTAATGGCGACGGGATGATTGATTATACGATTCGTCTTGGATGGCAACCTAAAGTAATGTATCTAAACAATACTCAGCCAACAGACATGTTGATCAAAGTCGACAACGGCGTCGGTGTACAGATGAGTATCACTTACGACGCCTCAACCCACTACAACAACACCTTCTTGCCTTTTGCTTTCCCGGTAGTTAAGTCCCTAACAATGAGCGGCACAACCGGGGATAGGGCTTTTAGTTATACAACCAAATATAACTATGAAGGCGGCTTATGGGATGCGACTGACCGCGAATTCCGCGGCTTTAAGAAAGTTACCACCACCGATCCCGACGGCAATTATGCCATTGCCTACATGCTGCAGGATCATTTCCGCAAAGGCACGCCCTATTTGACTGAGAGTTATGACAGTGCCGGGAAGTTGTTGGGAAAATCTGAGAATTATGTAGGACTTCAACCGATCGTTGGCACAACGGTGCAATTCCCGTATCTGGTGCGTTCGGACAGCTATCTCTATGGCGCCAACGGCAGTTTAAAGCAGCGTAGCGCGCAAGTCATGGACTATGATTTCACCAATGGTAATGTACTCAAGAAAACCCAATACGGCGCGATCGATTTGAATACACCGGCATTATCGGCTGTCACCGATCCCAAGGTGGTGACGAGCATCGATAACAATGTGCTCACGACCAACATCGATTACACAACCAATGCCACTCAAAGCTTCATGGGTTTACCTAAAGCTACGACCAACCAAGACAAAGCCGGGAACTTCATTAAGAAGACCTGGTTCTATTACGACAACAACGCCGACAATAATGCCTTATTTACCAACGGGCTATTGACCAAGAAAGAAGACTGGAACGGCGACACCAATGCACGCATTACGACAACCTATGCCTATGATGTGATCGGCAATTTAACCTCCA
>JANNCL010000104.1:0-2247 GCA_031386565.1 Candidatus Omnitrophota bacterium | reverse complement strand
CAGGAACTCGGCCTCGACTTTACGGTTAAGAAAATCCCGCTGGATACGGAATGAGGCCCCATTACTGACCTGGCGCTCATTAAAGAAGGATTCCTGATAGTCAAAGATCACTTTCTGGAAAAATTGTACCCCCACATCGATCTTTTCAAAGAATGTCTTATCCACCCCTAAAACATAGGTCAGGACATCACTTTTAGCCACCCCATCACTATCGCTTAAGTCTAAGGTCGAAAAATAATCATCCTTATTGAAAACAAATTCACCGCTGATAACGGCATTTTTGATCTCTTTGGAGAATGAACCGCCAAAAGAATTAAGCCGCTTATATTGAGGATCAAAATCAAAACCGCCTCCGCCATTGATCGTACGGAACGCTACCGGTGCATGTGTCCAACTGTACACATAGAACGCGCCAAGGTCAAAACCTCCGATCAAGTAGGATGCCCGCGCTCCTGCCTTTGCGTCGCTAAAACCGTAAGGTTTCTTGGGGTCTACGGTCGTGAATGTTACTCCCGGGGGAACAGGCAAGGATGAAGCAAAAGGAGCCCCATCCACCCCGCCCTTATCAAATTCAGGCGCAGGGATGATGAAAGCTTCGGCGTGAAAATGATCCTTGGAATATTCCGCATCCACACCCCATTCAGGGATGCGCATTTGATCGAAATCAGGCAGGATATTCTGCCGATAATCTTTGGCATTGATGATATCGGCCACAAAAGCACCCACCGCATCACCCCAAACCATTTGCTGTTTTCCGATCCTTACATCCCACGGCCCCTCGGAATAATCAATGTAGGTATCGCGAAGGTCATACTGCGCCCTCTCATCGGAAGCCGCATTATCGGAATAATAGCCCAGATCATACACCGCGTCGTATTTAAAACGACCACTGACACGATAGTGCAGGGACGGGCTAACTTCCCCGGAAGCATCGAGGATGACCTGTGAAGCAATATTAGAGGTCCGATCGGAATGATACATGTCCCGAGCGAGCTGCTCGCTGATGACGCCATGCAGGGTCAAAGGGAACGTTGTTTTGGAAGGAGGATCATTATCGATAAATAAATTGTAGTGTTCTTCCGCAAACGCTATCCGCGCGAAGAAAAGCAAAACGAGCAACATACCTGTGCAGCGGGTCAATGGTCTCATTTTTCTCTCATGCCAGGATCAATAGGAAAGTTTCTTTAAATATTCCTTGGAAAAATATTTCTCCGGGATATCCGCAATGGTCATATTCTCATATTCGATGACTGAATACTGCCCTTTGATCACCGCATCCGTCAGGACCAAGCGCGAAGGCCGTTCTTCTCCTGCCAGAACTTTGTATGCCTCATAAGAACATGTTTTTAAGAACCTGCCGCTGATCGCATAGAATTCTGCTTTTAAAGGATGATAGGTATCATGCTCTACCCATAAAACCACCTTACCATAGGTTGCGGTATCGGTCTTGGCGATCAGTTCGAGCACATAATGCGGCTTCCCGCCGATATCTTCATCGCGCAACAACGCCGCTTTATAATCCGCCGCGAAATTCGTGCGGGCAATATCGCCGTTACTCACATCCCCCGTCAGCTTTTCCTGCAGCGAGATCCGTAGAGGCTTGGAAACTTCCGGGAAAAAAGCCCAGAAATCAGGTCCGCGCATGAGCAAAGAACGCCCCCGTTCGGTCTGCGGTTCGAGCGTCTTGACAATGGTATTCTCTCGGCCCTTCATCAGCACCTCATAGATACCGACGCGGTCCGTACGGTTCTCTTTATGGCTGGTCACCTTTGCATGTACCGTGTAATCAAGCACAGGATTCCGCACATTATCGACTTTCTGGACGATATCATCCGGAGATAACTGCGCATGAGCAGCGCTGCCGAGGACACAACAAAGCAATGAACCCAATAATATTTTACGCATCTTCATCTCTTAGTCCGTTCTTAATTTTAAAGTGAATAATAATTTCTTCAGTTTCTGCAACGGGCCTCTCATGCCCATGGGATAATATTTCTTATTGACCATTTGCGTGAACATATCCACATGATAAAAATACGGTGCAAAACGCACCTTTGATTTTCCCGTCAACACTTTCACCGCCTCCGTGCCGCTGATGGCACCGACTAACATGAGACCAGGACAAACACTGGCCCCGCGGCGGTCTTTCGCACTAAGAACCTTCTTTGCATCCATATACAGCATGCAAAAAGGGATCGGATTCATGCCGATGATCATGGCTAACCTCTTCTCAGCCTGAGACATATC
>JANNCL010000167.1:0-1514 GCA_031386565.1 Candidatus Omnitrophota bacterium | reverse complement strand
GCCGCTTCGTCGCCACCTCGATGGCTACAACACCACCCAAAGACGTACCATACATGATGATCTTCTTAGGGTCTATATCACTGCGTGAAACGGCATGATCATAAACCGCTAAGCCATCTTTATAAATACCTTCTTCCGCCGGATGCCCGCTGCTCTTGCCATATCCCCGGTAATCGAACAAAAGGACATTGAGCCCAAGATCGTGAAAGAACTTCAATTTCAACAGCCTGTCGCCGATATTACCGGCATTGCCATGCGCGAAAATGATCGTAGCAGCACCTATCCTGCTTTTAACGAACCATGCATTGATACGTTCACCGTCCGCCGTTTTAAGGTACAAGTCCTCAAAGTCCAATCCCAATACTGACGGTGTCTGCGCAATATCTTTACTCGGATAAAAAACAGCATGTGTTTCCAAATAACGGACCAAACCCAATGCCACAACCGCCACCATCAAAAGGGAAATGTAGACTGCCATAAGGAATCGTTGTGTATTATGCATAGCGCATCGGTATCAGAGAAACCATCAAACGGATGGACCTTATGATATCTTCGATGCGGCAGGGTTTTGATATATAGTGGTCGGCCTGAAGGTCAAAACCTTGTTTCAAATGATCCGCCTGATCGAGTGCGGACACAATGATCACCGGCTGCCATTTCTTAGGGGCTGGATTACTACGCACATGTTTCAAGACTTCCCATCCGTTCAAACCGGGCATGGTCACATCCAGAATGATCACGTCCGGCTCTTCAGCCTGTATCTTCTCCCAGGCAGTCTTCCCATTATTCGCAGTGACCACGCCATACCCCGCGTCACCGACCTTCCGGGCCATGATCTCTAATATGCTTTCTTCATCATCAGCTAACAATACCTTGATCGCACCCATTGGTTACGCCTTTCGGGCAGAAGAATAATTTTTTATGTCGTAAAATATCGCCGTAGAGGGCATCGCGATACGATCAATGGCAACCGATGCCTTGCCGAAGAAATCTTCCGCCATCGTATCGTGAAAATCAGAAAAAATAACAACGCGTTTGATCCCGGCCGTGATCAATGCTTTAGCGCAGGTGGTGCAGGGCATATTCGTCACATAAGCACTAGCCCCGTCGACCGCGTTGCCGCGGCGGGCTGCTTGTGTCAAAGCGTTCATTTCCGCGTGCACGGTGCGCACGCAATGGTTCTCCACGATCAGGCACCCGGCATCCTCGCAATGATCATCTCCGGGGATCGAACCATTATAACCGGTCGAGATCACGTTCTTGTTCTTCACGAGCACACAGCCGCAATGCATCCGCGGACAGGTAGCGCGTTCCGAAGCCAGCATGGCCAACTTCAAAAAATATTCATCCCAATTCGGTCGTTTCATTGATAGCTCCTGGTATTATCCTCACCACTACACCTGTGAGGAGATTTTTGATAAACTTAACTTATATTTCTGTAGGGAGACATCTTGCGAGCCTCCTTATGGCGGCGCAAGCCGACCATTGAAATAAGACTGTTGCTTCCTGCGTTC
>JANNCL010000145.1:0-4071 GCA_031386565.1 Candidatus Omnitrophota bacterium | reverse complement strand
GATAGGCCATGGACGAACAACAAGTAAAAGATCTATTGCCTATCCTTTTTATTAACGTTTATATTCGCGAATGCCAATATCGATCGGTCTTCCCATGAATGATTGACCTTTGAGCGCCGCGATCGCCGTGTGAGCCTCATCTGGATCAAGCATGACCACAAAAGCATGCCCCTTCGACTTCCTTTTCATATTAACAGATTCAACATCTCCAAACTGTTCAAAAAGAGTCTGAATATCTTCCTCTTTTGCGGCAAATGACAGATTTCCGATAAATATATCCATTTATATTGTTCTCCGTTTAATGAATTGTCACTTTTGTCCCTACCGGGATAAGATCATATAGTTCTTCCACGTCCTGATTCTTCATCCGCACGCAACCGCCTGACACCGACTGGCCGATCAACTCCGGATAAATAGTACCATGAATTCCGTATTTTTCTTTATTAAAACCCAGCCAGCGGGTACCTAAGAAATTCTTGGGACTACTTGCCGGAACGATCTCTCCATGATGAAACCACGTAGGGTTGGGATAACGGTACTTAATGATAAAATTCCCGACAGGTGTTACGGTCTCTGACTTGCCGGTCGATACCGGATAATTCTTGATGACTTTATCGTTCAAATAGACTTTTAAAATATTATCAGACTTGTCGACATCCAACCTAAAAGGCGCGACCCAAAGCGACAATAACTGTTTATCAATAATGCGATCATCCTTTAGTTTATTTCGTTTCTTGATCAATTCGATCGTAGTGCCGTGAACTTGCGCGATCTTCCCCAGCGTATCACCTGGTTTAACGCTATAGGATATGGTTTCCGCCGTGTTAATATCGGAAACAATGATCCCATACATGAGATTACCCCACTCTGCTTCGATCGTCGCGACTTCAATATTATCGGGAGGATCACGGAGGATCTGTTCTAAATAATGACGTGCCGCTAAAACATCCCCTTGCTGATGAGACACAATAGCTTTTTCGTACAGACTATTTTCTTCAGCCCATGCAGGAAAAGTTATCAAAATCATCAGAAGAAAAAGCGTTATGAATTTCATATGGCTGATACTTATCAAATACACCGGTTAAAAAGCTCTACCGTTTATATTCAATTTCTCGTGTTTGATGGTAGTATTCTGGTCGTTCCTGAAATGAATCAGGCTCAGGACCGTATTTACGTAAGTTATCTGTATGGATGTATTCCAATTTTCTGCGCAGCTGGCTTAGCAATCGTTCCTGGGTCTCAATTTCCTTGTACAATTCATCTTCCGCCCGAAAATCTCGTCGTCTTTCTTGATTTGCTCTTTCCTCACGCTCTCTTTGTTCCTGCATTCTAGCCTGTGCCTTTGCCTTTCGCTTATCTTGATTCTCACCGGCATGGCTGGTCCCCCCAAAAAACGCCACTAAGATCACCATTAGAAGAATTTTTTTATTCATATGACCCTTTCGAAATGTTTTTTTAATCATGATCATAAACTAACTTCTTAAGTTAGACAGGCGTGGTGATCGAAAAGTTTCAGGTAAAATACATCAAAGTGAAAAGTTTAAACATTTTCATATTCATTTGCTAATCTTTCCCCCATACCTCTTTGTACATCCAATACACTTTACGCATTTGCCTTGTCAGGGAGCCGCCGGTGCCGTCTCCCATTGAAGTTACCCCGGGATATGCCAAGCCATTCTGCTTCTGGTGCCACGGATCCCCTCCTTGCCACCATTGATCGACCCATTGGAATACAAAACCGCCAATAGAATTTCCCGGCACTTTCTTTCCTGCCCTGTGATTAGAAATATCTTCCCATGACAAACGGTGGACTTTTGCCTGAAGTGCTTCATTATGCTGGCCATTCTTGAAAACCGGATATAAATCGCCAAATTCCGTCAACATCACTGGCCTATCATAAATGCTCCCAACTTTACTCCAAAGTTCATAAAATCCTCCATAGCTATATTTATTCAATCCAAAAACATCAATTGCCGGAGCATACTTAGCATAATACTCCAGCAGCAGATCTGCCCCATTAGCAATAGCCACAGGATGATGGCCGTCAATTTTCTTGATCAATAAAGCCGCCTGATTCACGAACCGCGCATATGCTTCTGGATTTAAACTAGCATTGGTATGTGTGTACTGTTGAAGGTTATTCTCATTGCCAAGAACCCACATTAAGATATATGGTTCATTTTTATATCGTTTGACCATCTCCTCAACAGACTTAAGCATATTCGCCCGCTGCTTAGGATCAGTATAATCGGTGCCCGCATCCCAGCTAGCCCCTGTACCGACCGTGTAAGAACCCAGAAGGTCGCCCATGGCCACCATGATATGATACCGGGAAAAAAGATCCCTCAATATCTTCTGTTCTTTCTCAACAGTTAGTTCTTTCGTATAATTGAGCTCTGCACTAGCGATCGCATTGATCTTCTGAAGACCGGGGTCAGAGGTTGGATGATGATAGAGGCGGATGGCATTAACACCCATCGCATGCATTAGTTCAAAATCCCCTACTTCTTTGACATCCTGACTTCTCTTATTCGTCCGATCTACATCCACCCACGTCTGGTAGGCAAAATCATTGCGTCCGTCATGGTCATCATCAACAGCCATCCAGTTCCGCCGCGTATGATTATCCGAGCTTTCCCCAATGGTTGTAGGTGAATAATCCATCCCTTTGATAAAAAAGGGTTTCCCATTAACCATTAACCGCCAGCCGTCAGATGACTTCTGCGTCTTGACTTCAGCAGCATTGACGCTGCCTGTCCAACAGAATAACGTGCAAAACAAAACCCATCTAATTAATCTCATCAAAGATCCTCCTTGTTAAAAGAACAACAGGAACCCATTGATGAAATAGATAAAACCTGCACCGCCGATAAATAGCCCGATCAGCCATGAGGAGCGTTGTTTTAATAGAGAGCCGATGGCCGAGAGCATGATGGCGATCTGAAAGAACATTACCGCTAAACCAAAATTACCGCCGTGGCGTTTCAAGATCGCCTGTTTACCGGAAAGCACTTCCGCCTGGGCCTTAATGTCCGTCTTTTCCTTATCATAGCGGGCAATATTATCTTCTAATTTCTTGATCTTCCCCTGATATTCTCCCTTGATCAACGCGTTATCATTCTTAAACAGCTCCAACTTAAGTATATCCAATTCCATTTCACTCACATGCTGTTTAATGCTTTTGGCCTGATAGTAAGACCATTTATTATTCTCCTGGGTTGTCATGATCTGCACTTGAGTTGAGTATCCCCCACCCTTAAGCGACCCTATGGCCGCGCACACCGCCAAGATCGTTGTCGTTAATGCCACCCATTTCAACCACTTCTCCTGAACTTCACCGGCCATAACATGTTCTCCTTGTAAAGAACTATTAAATCTTCTCCCCCAATAAAACACCTGTATTGCACATCATCTGCATTTCCGTATTCTGAATATCAGAACACTTTTTATTTCCTAAGACAACTTCATTCCAAACCAGATAATCGTTCTGTTCATCCTGCACAGAACGTTGATTTGATAATATCCGGCAACCCGACATGGCTGTGATCCAAAAGGTTGTCCAGGACTGACCATAGGGACCAACATATTCCTTAATCCTGTTTTGGCAGCCAATGCCGTCGCCTTTGAGCGCACGCATCATGACCAGTCCTTGAAGAATATCCGCTACTTTAGCCCCGGGGATCGCCGTAAGCACGGACTGTATATTTTCTTCACTGGAAGAACTTTCAGCCCGGCAGATGGCAAGATCGGCACGCGTTTTATCCGCTTCAAATGTTACATAACAATCCGTAGGCTTTTGATTGCCATCAGCATCACACGCCTGGGCGAGACACTGCCAGCGTGCCAGACGCGAACAAGGGATATTGTTCTCACAAGCCGCCAGAGGCTTGTTGAAATAAACACTCAGATCAATCTCGTCGGCCCAAATAGGCACAACATAATTAAATAAAATGAGTAATACAATACATAGAATTTTATACATAAGTTTTTCAGATCACGTCACATTCTTACTCATTAAGCCATTGATCTGGGTCTCTAGTGTTCTTAAAGAAAATGGCTTTAATAAGATCT
>JANNCL010000127.1:0-10041 GCA_031386565.1 Candidatus Omnitrophota bacterium | reverse complement strand
ATGCTTCCATGACCCTCAGATAAACATCTTCTTCTTCCGGCAAAACAGCCAAAAGCCGATTGAACATTCTCACTAATTCCTCGCTCTTGCCTTCAGCAATATAAATATCCGACAAGCCAAAATAGCTTTCTGGGTTCTTAGGGAATGAGGCAATGGCTTGATTATAGATACGCTGTGCTTCTTCACTTTTTCTGTCGCTGTTATATAAAAAAGAAGCCCATTGGCCTAAGGATTCAGGAGTTTTGAAATTCTCAGCCCGATACCACCATAAGGAACGTTGATCTTTCCAGATAGAATTCATTTGCAGCGTTATCATCATCATCGCCGCGATCAATGCATAAACACCCACCAAGAATAGATGACGGACCACCGCTTCCTGAGACTTTAAGAATTTATAAAAACGTTCATACTCAATGGCCGCTAACGCAGACAGAACCCAAGTCAACAGATACAAGCCTACTGTAAGGGCACTGATGATCCCGGAAGCCCATACATAGGCATGCCCCGGGAATAAAGCGAATAATAGCGCCCCGACCAATGATGCACGGACACCAATACGCATTTGTAAGAAAATATAGAGGAGGAAAACAACGATAATATGTACGACAAGAAAAAGCGGCTCGACCCAAGATTGGATCGGATTGGCAATGATGGCATGATCCCCAATAACAACGACAAGGGCGAGGATGAATATTGCCGGCAAGAACTTTTTTGGTTGCATCAGTACTGGATCAGGGAATGAACAGGAAACCCTTTGAGTTTTAATTTGCCATTTAGAAATTTCAGCTCAATTAAAAAAGCAACGCCAACTAATTTTGCCTTTTGATTCTTTAAAAGCTCGAGAACAGCTTTCACCGTTCCGCCCGTAGCCAAGAGATCGTCCACAACAAGAACTCTGGATCCGGCGGCAAGGGCATCTTCATGCATCTCTAAGGTATCAGAACCATACTCTAATTGATAGGTCACGCTTTTGGTTTTATAAGGAAGCTTTCCCTTCTTACGTACGGGAATGAATCCAGCACCAAGTTTATAGGCGAGCGCCGCGCCAAAGATAAAACCACGGGCTTCAACGCCGACTACATACTCAACTTTTTTATCTTTATATTTCAGCGCTAATGCATCGATCGTCTTTTTAAAAGCACCTTTATGTTTTAATAAGGTCGAGATATCTTTAAAAACGATCCCTTTTTTTGGAAAATCGGGGATATCACGGATATGTTTTTTCAGATCAAGGACGGTCATTTTAGTACTCCCCCATGGACTTGGCCCGCACAAAACGCGCCGGTAAAACTTCTTTAACGGGAAGCTTTGCCTTACCATGGCTGATCTGATACAACATTTCCAGACCCAACCGTCCCATTTCTACCAAAGGCTGAGCTACCGTGGCTAACTTGATCGGAGAATGCGCATTGAGCGGGTTATCGTCAAAACCGCAAACAGCTAATTCTGACGGAACACCGATCTTCTTGGTTTTAGCAACATCCAATACTTCCAAGGCCATCACATCAGAAGCCGCAAAAATTGCCGTAGGTCTTTCTTTTAATCTAAAAAGATCCTGTGTGGCTTGTCGGGCAGGGGTCCGGAGGAAACCGCCGATCTTGACATAACTTTTATCAGGCTCAATATTATGCTTTTTCAAAGCATCATAATAACCTTCTAGTCTGGCACTGCCCGCTTGAGTGGCAAGATCACCAGCGATCGTCGCGATCTTGGTATGTCCTAATTTGATGAATTCTTCGACCACATTATAGGCGGCTTTATAATTATTAACAGCAATATAGTTGATCGGTTCCGCAATGATATTGTTTAAGACCAGACAAGGCATGCCGCGCATGATGGCTTTCTTGACGATATCCAGATCGTTATCAATGTCTGCAAATAAGACACCATCCACGTGCTTGCGGTCAAGCAGAGTCGCGTCCAACCACGACGCATGATCTGAACGATCAGTGATGTGCACTAAAAAATCAACATTTAAACGCGACGCAGCTAAATTAACACCCTTCGTGATCTCTCCTGTATAATACGCGTGAAAAATATCCTCAAAGCGCGGCAATATAAGCACGTAGATCGGTTTTCTTTTAATTGCCGCGGACATTACCTTCCCTCCCCTTGCGATTCTTTTTCACTTAAGAACTTCTTTAATTTCTTGATCGTTAATTCCTGTATCTGGCGTACGCGCTCACGTGATATATTCAATTTCTTGGCGATCTCAGACAAAGTATGCTCCACCCCGTCTTCCGTGAGCCCATAGCGCATCTCGATAATGGTGCGTTCACGCTCATCCAGCCAATTCAACAGCGATTGCGCACGTTCTTTATTTAGAAACATCTCGACCGATGCGTCCGGAGCGGCCATTGATTCATCTTCGATGATATCTTTGATCTGACCTTCGCCATCTTCGCCTAAGGGAGCGTCCAAACTGGACATTTTAGTGATCGCGCCTTCAAGTTCGCGCACCTTATCAACGGATACTTTTAATTTCTTAGCGATCTCAGCAGCCGTAGGACGGCGGCGTAATGCATGGGTCAGCTTCTCCACCATTTTTCGGTACTTCATGATCTCTTCGTTAAGATAAACAGGAACACGGATCATTTTACCCTGATCAATGATAGCGCGAGAAATACCCTGCTTGATCCACCATGCCGCATAAGTAGAAAAACGGAACCCTTTATCAGGATCAAATTTATCAACACCGCGCATCAGCCCGATATTACCCTCTTCGATCAAGTCACTTAAAGAAATGCCCAGATTGGTATAACGCTTGGCGATGCTGATCACTAATCTCAGATTAGAGGTGATCATGACATCCCTGGCAGCCTTGTCCCCTTTTTGAATGCGCTTGGCTAATTCAACTTCCTGCACCGCTGTCAGTAACGGGATATTCTTTATTTCTTTTAAGTAGACTTTTATCGGGTCCATTATTTCCCTTTGTTTAAGGGTTATTTTCCTTGCAACACAAGAAAGTTTATTATTATTTGCGACAGCAAGGAATCTTCGCTTTGTTAATAAATTCTTGAAGTTGCGAAGATTACTTAGCCGCTTTTTTTGATTCAATGGCAGCTTGAGCTGCCGCTAAACGCGCGATCGGCACGCGATACGGAGAACAGGAAACGTAATTCATTCCTAATTTACAGCAAAATTTAACGCTTGCTGATTCACCCCCATGCTCGCCGCAAATACCGATTTTCAAATTCTTACGGGTAGAACGACCTCTTTCGATACCCCACTTGATCAACATTCCGACACCGCTTTGATCCAGGCTTTGGAACGGATCATCACGGAAAATACCTTTACCGCCATCCTTCTCGGTCGCCACATACACCGGCAGGAAACGGCCGGCGTCGTCGCGGGATAACCCTAAGGTCATTTGGGTCAGATCATTAGTACCGAAGCTGAAGAATTCCGCTACTTCTGCCAATTGGTCCGCCAACAAAGCCGCGCGCGGGATCTCGATCATGGTGCCGACTAAGTATGGCAATTTAACCTTAGCCTGTTTGATCAGCGCATCCGCGACAACACGGGTCTGTTGTTCCAAAATACTAAGCTCTTTACGGTCAATGGTCAATGGATGCATGATCTCAGGGTAAACCTTGATCCCTTCCTTAACACATTTGATAGCAGCTTCAATGATCGCGGTGATCTGCATATCCAAGATCTCAGGATACGTGATGCACAGACGGCAGCCGCGGTGACCTAACATCGGATTCGATTCGTGCAATTGCTCACAGCGATGACGGATCTTATCCGGAGCAATGCCTGTGATCTTGCTCAATTTCTCAACGCCCGCATTATCTTTCGGCGTAAATTCATGCAATGGCGGATCGATCAAACGGATCGTTACCGGTTTACCGTTCATCGCCTTAAAAATACCATAAAAATCATTGCGCTGGAACGGCAATAATTTCGCCAACGCTCCTTTACGGGATTCTAAGGTATCCGCCACGATCATTTCCTGGATGGCCAAACGGCGCTCTTCAGTGTCGAAGAACATATGTTCGGTCCGGCATAACCCAATACCTTCCGCGCCCATCTTGATCGCATTTTCAGCGTCGTAGGGTGTATCTGCGTTGGTGCGCACATTGATCGTCCTGAAAGTATCTGCCCACTTTAAGATCGTGTAATAGCTTTGCGGCAATTCCGGTTCTTTCAGCGGAAGATCCCCGACAAAGATATCCCCGGCGGAACCATCAAGAGTGATAAAATCACCATGCTTAATGGTTTTTCCGTTGATGACAAATGACTTCGCTTCATAATTGATATTTAACGCCTCACACCCGACGATACAGCATTTGCCCCAGCCGCGGGCGACCACAGCCGCGTGGGAGGTTTTACCGCCGGTTGCGGTCAAGATACCTTTAGCCGCATGCATACCACCGACATCTTCTGGACTGGTTTCCTTACGGACTAAAATAACTTTCTCGCCTTTATGTGCCAACTTCTCGGCTTCTTCGGCAGTAAAAACAACTTTACCGGCAGCGGCACCAGGAACAGCATTAATACCAGAACCGATCTTCGCCTGCTTTAATTGATCGACCGTAACTTTCTTGGTATCAATAACAGGATAGAACAAACGTTCAATGTCATCCGAATGAATACGGGCAACAGCCTGTTCTTTAGTCAAAACCGGCTTAACCGCCATGGCTGCATACTTCTTAGGCAAATAGCCTTTTTTCACCAGATCATTGGCCTGTGCTTTGCTCAGCAATGGTTTGGTCGCGTGATCTAATGCGATCTGAAACGCTGCCGACGGAGATCGTTTACCGGTACGGCATTGCAGCATATATAATTTTTCATCTTCGATCGTGAACTCAAGATCCTGCATTTCCTTATAGTAGGATTCTAAGATGGCACGCACGGCAAATAATTGATCATAGGCCTTAGGCATCGTTTGCTGTAAAGTTTCTAAGCGAAGCGGTGTGCGGATACCCGCGACGACGTCCTCGCCCTGAGCATTGATCAGATAATCTCCGTAAAAGATATTCTCGCCGGTATTTGGGTCTCTGGTAAAACAAACGCCAGTTCCGCTATTCTCGCCCTTGTTACCAAAAACCATTTGAACAACGTTAACAGCTGTTCCTTTGAGGTCGGTTATTTTCTCAACCCGACGATAGGTTTGAGCTTTTTCAGCTTCCCAGCTGCTAAAAACAGCCATGATAGCGCCCCATAATTGTTTCTTGGGATCTTGCGGGAAATCTTCTTTTTTATTCAATTTGTAAAAGGCTTTAAATTGATCGCACAATTCTTTAAGTTTTTCAGCAGGAATATCAGGATCATTCTTGACACCGATCTGATGTTTCATCTCATGCAGCATATCTTCCATCGGCTGCTTGGACAAGCCCATTGCCGTCGCTGAATACATTTGGATAAATCGACGGTAAGAATCATACGCAAAACGGGGATTTCCTGTTTTCTTGGCTAACCCTTCGACGCTCTTATCATTTAACCCTAAGTTCAAAATTGTTTCCAACATCCCAGGCATAGAACGTGCCGCTCCTGAACGCACTGAGACGAGTAATGGATCATTTGGGTCGCCTAATTTCTTACCCGTAACTTTTTCCAATTTTGCGACAGCATCGAGAACTTCTTTTTCCAAACCTTTAGGTAATTTGCGGCCTAATTTGTAATATTCTTCACATGTTTGAATTGAAACGGTAAAACCAGCAGGCACTGTGATACCGATGCTCGTCATTTCCATGAGGCCGATACCTTTACCGCCTAAAACATTCTTTGTTAAGTCTGAACCTTTTGCTTCCGCTTTTCCAGCGCCGTAAGAAAACACATGCTTGTTTGCCATTGCTACGAACCTTTCTGTTATAAACGTTCTTTTAAATATTTGTACAAATTATCCGTCGAGACACGCTCCTGCTTCATGGTGTCGCGTTCCCGGACAGTGACCTGATTATCTTCTAAGGATTGCACATCGACGGTGACACAAAAAACCGTGCCGACCTCATCCTGACGACGATACAACTTCCCGATCGCAGCTGAATCATCATACACACAAACAATATCTTTTTGAAGCTCTGATTTAATTTTCTTAGCCAAGGCCACTATGCCGTCGTTTTTCTTTAATAACGGCAGAACAGCCACTTTAATAGGTGCAAGCCTCGGGTGGAATTTCATCACCACGCGTGTCTGCTCATTGACCGTCTCTTCATGATAGGCATCGACTAAAAATGCCAATGTCCCGCGGTCGCACCCACCGGAGGGCTCAATGACATGAGGATAAAACTTCTCATTGGTAACTGGATCATGGTACATCAGGTCCTTGCCCGAAAATTGCGCGTGCTGCTTAAGATCATAATCCCCGCGATTGGCGATACCTTCTAATTCTGATAAGCCGAACGGAAATTCATACTCCACGTCCGTACACCCCGCCGCGTAATGCGCCAATTCATCTTTGTCATGCACACGTAATTTTAAATTTTCTTGTCTTATGCCAAGGTCCAAATACCATTGATACCGGGCTTTGATCCACTCTTCATATTTCGCGGGCGCATCTTCCGGACGGCAGAAATATTCAATTTCCATTTGTTCGAATTCACGGGTACGGAACGTAAAATTACCCGGGGTGATCTCATTGCGGAAAGATTTTCCGATCTGAGCGATGCCGAAAGGAAGTTTGCGATGAGTCGCATCCACCACATTCTGGAAATTAACAAAAATACCCTGGGCTGTTTCCGGACGTAAATAAACCACGGAAGAAGAATCTTCCATTGCCCCGACATTGGTCTTTAGCATCAGATTGAACGCGCGAGGTTCCGTGAATTCTGTGCCGCTGCAATTGGGACATTTCCCTTTTAAGTGATCCTGACGGAAACGGCGTTTACATTTTTTACAGTCGACTAAGACATCGGTGAAATTATCAGTATGTCCGGAAGCTTTCCAGGTCATGGGATGCATGAGGATACTGGCGTCTAACCCCACCACATCCTCGCGATAGTGCACCACCGCCTGCCACCACGCGGCTTTCACATTGCGTTTAAGCTCCGCACCCATCGGACCATAGTCCCAAGCGCCGCTTAAACCGCCATAAATTTCTGAAGATTGAAAGATAAAACCGCGGCGTTTACAAACCGCAACGATCTTATCCATAAGGGTTGTTTCTGCCATAGAAGACGCTATTGTAGCGAAAATATCTTAAAAATGCAAGAGGCTTAAATTACTTTCCGCCGGTTAAGCTTTAATTGCTTTAGTGTCAACATCAGCAAAACCAAGGAATAATCGCAAATCATGAAGTGGCTGGATATTGATAATAACCGGGCTAAAACCCGGGGCGTCTTGGAGTTGTTTCATCATAGCTGGATCTCCACCAAAGGCGGATCCGCCTCTGTCGGAAACTTTGAAATTAATTGATTGGTCGGAACTTTGAAGCTGGAGGTTGATTTTGTTAGCATTAAGATCAATACCACCTTTGATTGTTGAATCTTGAACTCCATCATGTTGCATGGCAGCATCACTCAGAGTTACCCCTCCCTTATCCATCACTACAGTGCTTCCATTATATGTCCCTAAATCACTCCTCATGATATTCTGCTCTTTAATACCCAGCGCGTTCAATCTAGAACGAAATTCATATTCATCAGATATCGCTTTATTTGTATTTATTTTAACCTCTATATTAATACCAACCCCATCTATGACAAAATAACCAAAGGGATGAAATAAAACTCCCTTCTCATCTTTTATTTCGATTAATTTTATTGAACCTTCACCTGATACAAATACTTTTCCTAATTCAGCCATCTTTTCCACAACCGCTTTCATCCGTTGCAACTCTCCCTTAAAACCATTAATCGGTTCTTGCTCCTTGATGGGATCACGAAATACTTTAAAAACATAACCTGGGTAATTGTCTAATTCATATGCCACTTTGTTCGTACCTTTGCTACTAACCAACTTCACTCCCTTTACTATGCCTTCTAAAACATCGCCTCTCATTTCCTCAGACCTTCCCAATTCTGCCAATATTTTAAAATCAACGAGTTGTTGATCCGTAGGTGAAAATATAATATCAGGAGGCATCTCTCTATTTGAATCTTGCATGGCAGAATCTTGACCTAACTGGGCGCTGTCCTCTGTTTCATCTCTCGTTAAACCATTTTTTTGAAGATGATCATCTAATGATGATACTAAATCCAGAGAATTCATAATGTCGTTATGGGGATCGGGAGAATTGATGTCTAATTTAACAAATTCGCTCCCTGTAGCATCATTATAACGTCTTAAGAATGCTGTTTCATTTTCAGATAAATCATTTCTTTGAAATGGTGAATGAGGGTCACTTTTAACAGCAATTACTTTTACAGAACCAACTGTTTCAAAATATTTCCTGACGTGCTCAGGGGAATATAAATCTTGTTGAATTGCTCCATATGGGTCAGAAGATTGAAAATATCTCAAAAGATGCCTTAGCCGATAATCTTCATAAAAATTTAGTTTCTTTCCCTTTAACAACGCGGCAGTTTTTAACGATCCTCCCAGCGTTGGGACAATTTCCATTGGAATTGCAAATCTTGAAAAAGTAGTATTTTCTTGCAAGCTAGCCTGTCTAAAAATATTGGCCCCATGTGAATGCGTAATAACACCATACTGACCAGTAATTCCATTTTTTCTCATGTATTCTTGCCATTTCTCATTAAGTATAGATGCACTATGTTCGAGAGAATCGCTATAGTTATAAACAAAAAAAGCAATATTATATTTTCCTTGATAATGTTCGAACAAATGTTTAAAAGTATCAAAATGACCCCTATCAAATCCATGTATAAATAAAAGCGTTTTTTTATTAGGATCAAATTTTCCCATGGTATAAATGTTAACTAACTCATTAAGACCATTTTGTATGGGAAAAATTTCATTCCCCTCACCTTTAAGCTCCAATCCGTGCTGACAAATATTCACAAATTGTTGAATTGCTCCTAATATGAAATCTCCTTGATCGCCAAATTTGTGTTGAATCTTTTCCATTAAAATCTCAATCGGCGATTTTACGTCTAAATATGCATTATTATTTTTTGCGGCGGTAATCTGAATCAAAAGATCTTTAAATTTTTTTATAGCTACTTTGTAATCTTCACTTACTAAAACAGGAGTCAATTCCCTATCTAGTTGTTGCATGGCAGCATCTTGACTTAATTGGGCGATGTCGCCTGTTTCATTGACTACCTGTGCTTTATCGAGCATTAAATCTGGATAATTATAATTTTTTATATGTTGCCTTAAAACATCTTTAGCAGCAGGGGTTAATCTTTTAACAAGTAGCGCAAGATTCGTGTAGAATTCATTATACGCTGTCCATTTCTGATCATCTGGAACCATCTTCTTAACACGTCTTCCTTGATCTGGCACCAAAGCTTCGACGACAAATGCAAAAAATTCTGATCCGACGGAAAAGGGTGACGCCACACCTGATTCAATTTTTTGGTCAAGATTTGCACGTAAATTTTCATCTATCGCAAATATGCTTAAATCACCATTATCAATAATACTCCGACCTTGTGATTCATTTATAAAGTCTTTGTTCATTTCTTGAACTTGAGCTAAAGATATTGGATCCCTAAAATCATTAGGATCTAAGAGCTGCTTTATCAAAGCATCAGCATGTAAGCTTTGTAATTGTTTTTCTTTATAGTAATCTTTTAGAAATCTAGGAGTTTTAGATTGCTCAAATGAAATCGATGACAAAGATGCTAACCTTATCCTTGCAACTTGCTCAGATATTCTGCCCTCTCTAAAATCAATTAAAACTTGAGATCTGGAGCTATATCTATATCTCAATATATTAAGAATATTATAAAAAGCTTCTAGCGCTTGCTGATCTCCTGATTGACGTAATGTTGCTTTAAAATTTAAGAGAGTATTCATCAAATCAACAGGGTCATTTGATAATTTGTGTGCAACATGTAAGCCTTCATGATAAAGACCCCTTAATTGAGGATCACGATGATCTGTGTATAAACGCATATAGTATATTCCTTGAACCTTCTTTACGTATCCACCGACCCATCCAACAATTCCTTCTTTCTTTAAATGCGC
>JANNCL010000126.1:0-25029 GCA_031386565.1 Candidatus Omnitrophota bacterium | reverse complement strand
ACGGCGCCGCGATCGGCCCGCGAATTGTCGCTGTACTGACTAGAGACGCGCCTGCATTCATACCCCTATCTATAAAGAATTCCCTTATGGCTTCCTGAGAGACATCCGTTATCACGACCTGCTGTTCGTCGTTCTTATAATCGTCAAGCAATCCGTTCAATAACTTATAATTATTGGCTTTTTCCAGCAATGTCCTGTTCTTCAATATGTTTCTTACCAACGCCGCCGGCGTTAACAAGACGCCCGCTGTGAAGGTGCTTGTCAGCATGATGATCCCGTGCACCAGTACCTGCATCCGGTTATAGCGTTCGAATTCAACATGACCCTTCTTCAAGACTTTCATGCCGCCCTGCCATAATACGGCCAGCCAATTCCTAAGCTCCTGCGCCCATAACATCCAGAAACTTTGGACTTGTTTCTTTAGCAGGGATTCTTTATTGCTGAATTCACCCAGATCGAAAAGCTTTTTCGTGGACATCGGGGTTGCGCCCGGATTATAGAAGATCGGCGCGAAATAGGTCGACACATAGAAGATGAATACCAGCGCTGACAAGAATAATGACCCGTTCCAATACATCCAAATACCTAACCCGCTTAAGATCAAACCGGTCAGCCCATACGATAAATGTGTGCCTAAATACCCGTAAATCGGCTTACGTTCCATATGCCGCGGGTCATGGTCTTCGTCGATAAAGGCATTGAATAATGGCCTATGTTCCAAACCGGGGCCGCGTCCGGTCGCGGTATAGTCCGCTTTACCCTGCGCGGCTTTCTGTACCCCGCTTACGTGGGTTAAGATGTGCGCCTGGAATAACCAAACGGAGGTGATGAACATCCATGCGAATTTACCGATCCCCTTCAATAAACCATAATCTTCCACCATGCGTAGCAAGCCGCCCATCGTGATCCCTTGCGAGAACATGAAGCCGATCAGGGCCAAAGAGATCTCCCAGCTAAATGCCGCGAAACCGCTGATGCCGCCAAAGACGACCGATAACACATAGAATAAATTCGCGTATTTGACCAGGAATTCACGCGGGTAGAAACCGATCCCGGCATAGAAATGGGTCAAGGCAAGCAGCTCTCTGTCAAAAGCATTACCCAGCGTCGGCGCAATAGCACGATTGCGAACGGCGCGGGATTGGATCTGTTCCGTCGCCCCGGCACCGAATTTCTCAAAGATACCGAACGTGGTGGCAAAGCTTGCTTCGCGGGCCTTACCTGCTTTGATGTATTCCACGTACTTGATCATCCTGCCGCGTTCAGTAATATTGTAACCGCTAAAGATATCTTCATTAACCGCGTAAAGTTTGCTCACCCCGCCTTGGGACTGAACAAAATCCGTACGGTACACGTCCGGGTGACCATAATGGAAACGAACACCATTGACCGCCAAGAAACGTTGTACGACCGTCACGAACGTCCGGTCCGCGTGAGCGTGATCGGCAGCGATATTGCCGAAATCTTCCGTGAAAATGTCTTCCGGAAATCCAACCAGCACCGTTTCAGGGCTGCGTTTAAATTCACTGGCGATATTTGGCATCAAGAATGCATCTTCCAAGTACATGTCTTGATTGATATCCATGGCTTGTGTTAAACCGCCCGGTCTTAAGAAAGCCATGGCATGGTTTTGATTGGTTGGCTTTCCTTGACCGGTGATCGGTCTGCCCGAGAGCAGACTCTCTACTGGTAAACGTTCGCCATCTTTACCCGGCCTATTGATCAACACGCTGTAATGATCTCCGTCTCTCTCCATGACATACGCTACTTCCAATAACGGATAGCGGTCTAATAATTCCTTCATCGCTACTTTTCTACTGTCGTCATCTTTTAAAGAACTATATGTTTGATACGTAACCAAGACCTGTAATTGATCCGCGACCTTTTGATCGATCTCCGCTTCCCATTGCGCCTTCGACTTTGTGGTGATGTCGTATTTTGGATCGTTGATCTTCTGCAATAAACGGAAAGCCTGTTCATAATTGAATAGGCCCATGACCGTACGGGACAAAGGCTGGAAGTGACGTGAGGCCCAGATCTCAACCTCATTCTTTAACCACGCATCATTTAAGATCAGGCTCTGACCGGCTTTGAGCGTCATCAGCTTGCCGATCTCCACAATGTTCGGTCTTGTCGCTTGCTGATTCCCTAAATAATCAAGGCCTTGGGAGGCGCTCACGATAAAGTTCACAAACTCATCGTTGTATTGCGCGATCAAATAGGTCAGGAAGGTGTGTCCGCCTAACGCGTAGGCCCAATTCAGATCAGGCGCGAAATCCGCGTGCGCGCCGAGGCGATACATGACCCCTTCGTTAAAAACCGGCAAGAAAATATTCAAACGGACATCTTCGATATTAGCCGCCCTTGGCTTATCCATGCCCAATTGTTCAACCAAAGCCAACATCCGCCACAACGCTTTTTTATTACCCGGCTTTTTATTGATCCCGGGATAGGTGATCTCTCCGGATAATTCATTGCCTTCCACGCTGTTGTTGATCCCGAACTTATAATTATCACGCTCGGCATCGGTCAACAAACCTAAGTTCTTAAAATGATCCATTTGCTCATTCCACCACTTCGCAAACGCGACATCGATCTCTTGCTCCGTCAGGCGTTTCTCCAGCTCTTCCGGAATGATGCTCAGCACGAAATTCTTGCGCAATGTCCCGTTCTTCATAGAGCGCTGTATGCCCTTGAAATCCTTCAAGATGTTTTTCTTCATCCGTATACCTTCCGCCAATGAAACCACCGCTTCGATGGCGTACATGATGGAGAAAGTGTCTAATAAAGAGAAAGCGATGAAAGGCAGCCACAATACCACGATGAGGAAAATACCGCCAAAATATACGCCGCCGATGCTAGCTGATCCCAGCGCGATCCAGGCTAATTGCAAAGCCAGGATGATCCCCAGACTTAACACATGTGTTACGAGACTAAAAGCAAGGCCCATCACCTTAAGGCCCACGTTCGCCGTCTTCTGTTGCAGCGTCTTTTTCTCTGCCACTCCGACATACTTGTTCTTTAATTTATCCTGGAACTTGACAACATTAACGCTTAAAGCTTTATGCAAGCGTGGCTGGATATTCAAATGCATCATGAAATAAAAGATCCAATTGATCTTTGACGCGAGCAAGATCGAAGTCGCCTGGAAAACGATCGCCGTTGTGGTGGTTATGTTCGCCGTTGCTTCGCCCACATGAGCGAATGCATACACATTCCAGGCGATATGTAACGTAGCGATCACCGTCCATAAGATGCGCACGCCCCACTTCTTGATGGCCGGCGTCCGATCAGCCCGCCCTTGCGAGAGGGGCACGGGTTTAATGCTTGTTCTGCTTTGCCAAACTCTTTCCGTGATCTTTAAAGTGGCCAAGGTCGATAAGGCAATGACCGCCACTACCGCTGCCGTCGTGAATTGCCCGATCACGGCGAAAATAATGACCGTACTTGCCGCATTGAAACGTACAACCGCCTTTTGATTTATCAAGCCTTGAACAACGCCCTTCCAGCCGGCACGCCCGCCCGCAACCTCAAAATATGTTTTCTGCGGGACCAAATGCTGCGGAAAATCTTTTTTGCTCAATGTCATCTCAGGACGCCAGGTATTGGCCGCATCCTTATAGTCCACAATGCCCCAGAAATGCTGGATATAATCTTTCATGTAGCGCGGATCACGGAAATGCTCGTCAATATCTTCCGTATGGATATATGTTTCAATGGCCACCTTGGTTATGGTGCGGGCGATCTTTTCAGACTTAATTAAGATCTTCATGACCTTTTTATGATCACGGCCGGAGAAATCTTCGACCGTCTTTGTGATCTCTCCAATACTTTTGATCAGCATCAACTCATTTTCAGAAACAACCACTAACATCTTCTTGTCAATAAGCTCCGCAATGATCTTTTGGGCATTCTTGGGGCTTGCAGCCAACAGCACTGACTTTTGTATGGACTCGTAAACACCATTCTCGATAATGCGCGTAACCCTGGCGATCTCCGCGTTAATGGCTAACCCGACGAATTGACCCAACCCATTGGCGGTCATATTACGGGCAACATACAATAGCCAGGCGGCAAAGACCGGGGAATTCTGACGGAAAATGCTCAATGACTTATAGATCAATTGGAACAGCAGATAATCTTCGGTCGTGAACCTGATAGCACTTATTTCCTCTTGAGAATAATTGAGGATGTTCTTTAAGAACCATTGGAATTCTTCAAAGATCTGCGTATTCAATTTCTTTGCAGGATCCTTACCCATGAAATGCGCGAGCGCCTCCCTGGCTTGTTTTTCTTTGATAGGACCAAACCCATAATCTGCGGCAAGCTCATCACGCTTAACTTCCGCCGTATCCCTATCGTTCTCCTTTGGATTCGATAATGCCTTGAATTTACGGCTTAATAATCCCGCGAGGACCGCCAGGACAACGAGCATGGATCCAATGCCAAAGATCGCATAAGAGGGATTTAATTGGCGCAATTCCGACATGAAATCACCCTTCAGATCCGTGCGTTGTTGTCCGCCGCTAGAAGGCATTTCACCATTCTTATAAGTATAGATCTGGCCGCGTTTTACATCTTTGGATAGCGGGGCTTTCTCGATCAGCACGTCTTGCTTAATGACCGCGCGGTCTTTGTTGATCTCAGAGGTGCTTACCGCATGGATCTTGATCTTCTGGTTCTCTTTGACCTGAGATGGCGGAACAAGCGCCGCACTTCTGGGGAAAACGGCGGAGAATAACAATTGTTCATTTTGATCAAAATAACCCACTTCCAACGTATTCGTTTCAACCGCCATGCCCTGATTATTGAGCGCAATGGGGGTGAACTTATATTTCGCGATCAAGGCATACGTGCTGCCGTCTAAACGCATCACGCGGCCCTCTAACAACAAATTACCTTCACGGATATCTTTGATCGCGGTCACCACGACCGGCTCATCTAACATGATGATCTCTTGGACCTTCTCCGTTACCATGATCGGCTTTGTTTTATAGCGGCTATACTCTGTACCGAATTTTTTATCGCGTCCTTGCTGCAGGGCTTTTAAGATGATCGGCGCGTCACCCAAGAATCGCTGATTTACGGCATCGATCTGTTCTACGCTGATCTGTTCATTAGCATTGCCCTTATCGCCTTTACTTTCCTTGAAATACCCGTTTTCCATCAGCCAATCAAATGCCTTAGCCCCATTTTCTACACTGCTCATCCTTTTCATCAGATCTTCACTCTTTATTGATCCATCATAAAGATACCCTTCAAAATAAGGCACGATCCCCAGATCCATTAACCTGCGGTCGCGGTCACTAAAGAACCTCCCTTGTCCCTGTGCATCGATCAGTGTCCTATTGAAATAAATGTACTTAGGCCCGCTGTTCCCAAAACCAGCGCCCTGTTCAATGACCCCATACCCGCCGGTCAACAGCTCTGTATAGCCGTTGCCGTCGCGAACTTCTTCCGCAGCGTCAATGCGGTAAGGAGATGTGACGCCGATCCTGTTCTCAGACCCGATGGCGGTCCTGTAAATGGCGTGTTTCCCGTCAACGCGGATATTATTAGAGAATGAGGTTTTGCGTTCCGTACCATCAGGATTGACCTTATACGCAGTTACCTTGGTCGCAATATCATAAATGCCCAGCTTATATTCCCCTCTTACTTGATCAAAGTACGTCTCATAAATATTGTGTACATGGCTTTTGGGAACAAATTTCCCGGCATTGATCGTGCCGAAATATTCATCGATCAGAAGGCCTTTAAGATTCAACACTGCCTGATAATCCTGCTTGACCTGTGTAATGCCCGGGTAATAACGGATACCTTGATAATGGATATAGTACTGTCCATCCTTCTGATAATAAATATCCACAGGATCAATATCGTTGATGCTTGCCCTTTTGTCCCCATTCAATAACAAATGACTTTCGTCAACCAGCTCATCTCCCTTGAAATGCGTCACAGAGGCTGTGATCACATTGAATAGCCCCGGAATACCATCGTATTGATTGATGGTAACGAACCCTTCTTTTTCAATGCGCAATACTTGTCCGCCATAATTCTTTAATTCACGCCAAAAACGGTCATTGTAGTTCTTCCTGACGCTGACCCAGATCTCGTCAGCTTTCTCATCAGCAGATTCTGTTGTTGTCTCAATAAATTCCTCGAAGCCGTTCTTCTTTACAACGCGCGTGTGCGTAATACTTGGAACCAACGGCCCCAATTTATCACTATACGTGTAGAGGGTTTCTCGTTCTTCCACCCAAACACCATCCTTATAATGCCCTTCATGTTTTTCCTGAATTTGTTCATACAATTCCTGAACCTTGCCCCCGCGGACTTCACGGTATATTTCATATACTTTTCCATCTAATATCTTGCGGATCTCGACCGTATAAATGCCTTGCGGATTTCTAGGGATAAGGATCTTGGATTCCAGGACTTTTTCTCTGTTGAAACCTTTGGTCTTAAAATCATATCGAATGAATTCTTCAACACCGGGATGGCCGAATTTAGCGACCCCTTTGATCTTTGATAAAGCCAAAACACCTTCCGTCTTACCATCCGCATTGAGGACAATGATCTGCTGGGCAAGCTTGCGGATCTCTTCTTGACGGTCAAAGATCTGTTGATAGGTCATGAACACCGGTTCTTGGCCTTTTGCTTTTAAGATGACCAGCGGATGGGTTCTATAATATTCCTGCAATTGCGACATGGCCCAGGGACTTAATGTCTGTGGCACATCGATATCAATGAACTTTGGATCATTGATCGTAAAGACCGTGGCTTTGGGTTCGCCTTTAACCAGAACGAACTGCCTGGGACCTAAGGTATTGAGCTGCTTCAAGAATTGTTCCGCGCTCACATGACCCATGCCAACTTTATCTGCTTTGGCTTCTTCACCCGGTCGCGCGATTAACATCACCGCTACCGACGTCTCAGGTGATTGCGGCTTCAATAATAGTTTGATCTGATCTACCCTTTTGAATTCTGCTTCGCGTTCTTGAGCGGTGGTGATCGCATCGGCTAAGGCCGGCTTCATCAATTCAACCACCACCGGATATTTGCTGGCGAACTTGCCCGTCGCATTGTCCCAAGGCAACATCACGAGAGTATCACCTGAGCCATAAACCACTTGGGCACGGTAACCATCGACCTTCCCCACATATTCACCCATGGCATTGATCGCTAGACCCGCCAATCTTATTTCATCCCGGCTTAGAGACTTAAACTGACGGATGATCCCTTTCTTAGGATCGCTCAAGGCCTTAAATTCTTCTTTGCTCATTGCTTCAGCGATCTTATCCGCGAAGCGTGCTGCCATGTGGGCATTGTTCAATAGATATTCTTGTCTGGCTTTCATGACCGGTCCAAAAAGCGTCCGGTTCCCATCAACAGTTACCCAGGCTTCACGTTCTTTCTCAGTCATTTCTGTTGTGCGGGTAATGGGCTTATCCGCGTCATACAATGTCTGCGGTACCGCCAGCTTCTTAGCAATGCTTTCTGGTGCCGCGGCCTTCCTTAATGCCGTTAAACTTTCTTCAGCAATCTTTGTCACATTGCCTTTTAGATCAACCGCCGTCAGACGATCCGTATTGCCCATGTTGCGGGTTACACCTAAGCTCACAGTGCCAGGCTTGACCCCGCCATTAACTGAGATCTTTTCTGTTAAAGCGCGTTGGAACCCGGCGGAAGCATAAGTACCGGTGGCATCCGCATTGACCCCGAACGTGACCTTTGATCCCCAGAATTCTAAACCATAATTTGCACCCGCACTGCGATGCCCGCCGATGACGGCATAATTCACGCTGGCATCCTTATACGCGGCATTGACCCCATAACGGGCATTGCTGCCGAGTGCAAATTCCGGACGAACACTCCAGGACTCACCGCGGATATTCGCGCCCAGCGAAATGAAATTCTCAAATGACCGGTAACCAAAAGCACTGGTCATTTCGCGGTTCAACAAGACATCGCCGGTGACCTTAATGCCCTCGCCCTTATATAGATCTTGCTGCACACCCGCTCTAATATACCCAAGTTCATTTGAAGCATTTAACATCAGGCTCGATGTCGAAGCAGGAAGGCCGGAGAATGCGTCTAAAATACGGATATTGACCGCACGCTGCAAGGAAGACCGATATGCCCCGACGTCCGCGGTTAACCGTGTCCCGTTGCCGCTCGATATTTCGTAGGTCATGCCCGCGTTCAGCCCCGACGATCTATTGGCCGCGCCGTCATAATTATTGCTAGTTTCTTTGATCACAATGCCGGTAGCCTTAGCCGCAAAAGCACCGTTGCTATACCCTGCCGTGTTGCCCAAAACAGCATATTTACTTACATCCGTGAAGCCATTCTCTTTGAATACTTGCTTATACCGCGATTGTTCCGCCCAGCCGAAGAAAACTTGGTCGACCAACGGACTTGTTTCTTTGGTAAGGGTAATATTGGCTAGCGCATACCGCTGCGATACCTGGTCGGCAGTACCGCTGCCGGTAAATAGATCATAAGGCAACTCACGCCCCATGATGCGGGTGGTACCGCTTAAGGCAAATTGATTCTCGCTGTTGGCTTTCACCGCGCCCAGACCAAAACGTGTCTCTGCAAATTGCGCTAAAGGCTGGCCATTCATGAAATATTGTAAACTGCCGCCTTCCGGCCTTAATAGTGTTCCCTCTCCGATACTCAATGCCGGAACTGTGCGAAGCGAAAGACTGTCGATTGCTAAGGTGCTTACTGCTTGCGGATAGGCTGCAATGATAGCGTGGCGGCCAGCGACGACGGCAGCATTACGTTCTTTAATACTCTGCTGTATCGCTTGCGCTGTCTCTTTTAACACTGCTTGTTTAGCGTCGATCGCAGCTTTATCCGCCGTGATCTTTTGATTGGTCCTGGATAATTGTATGGCCGCTTCCCCTAAACCGCTTAAACCCCCGGTGAAAGCGCGTCCGGGATCGCCGTTCTTAGTCCTGGCCAAATACCCTGCTTTCGCTGCTTCCATTTGTTTGAGAATATATTCTTGGTATTCTTTTGCCAACACCGTGTTCTGAGCATTATACGGCGCTAATCTGGTTAAGATCGCAAACTGCTGTTCATAAATAGCCAACAGATCCTCGTCTAATTGATCTTTGCGTGCCAGAACGGCCGGGATCGTTTCAGTTGAAGTTTTATTGTCATACGCCTCATCTTTATCCAGATCCGGCAAGTTCTTGGTAATATAGAAATCTGCTTCGACCGCTTTGGTGGCGATCAGCGCGTTAACATCAACTTTAACCGCGGCCGGTGTATTAGGATTATTGGCGACCAAAGACAAATACGCGACCTGTTCCGGTATGGTTTGAATTTTAGCATCGGTCTTTGCATCTATCCCGACCAACTGACGGATATACGTGCGCCCCTTGGCAATATCCGCAAGCGTCATGACCGGCACCGCATCTGTCCAATTAACGATCTTAGACGCGCTCATATTTGCATCATTTTGTATCGCGGCATTCTCAGCGGCGATCTCATTGAATAATTGCGCGACCAGTGTTTTTTGGATCAGTGTTTTACGCATGAATGCCTGGTTCATGATAAACGGCACCAAGTCGGCATCTCTTAAAATATTAGCCTGCAGGTCCATCTGCGACGCAAGCACGGCTGCCGGAGTGAAAACATCGCGTTCTTTATAACTTAACGCCAACGCACGTCTTGCGATATTGAAGACATCATTGGGTACCGGAACATTGGCTAACAACTCACTAAGTTTCTTTTCCTGATACTCGATCTGCGCAGTTAAATCAGATTGGCGGCCCCATAAAGCCAACAACCTATTATTAGCATTCAAATAAGAATCAAACAGTCCGTCGATGTCGATCGGCAAATTGGTTGGGATATAAATATCATACCGGGACTTCCACAGGTCATAATTACCCTTGGCCGTCACTGCCGCCGTATTCGCCGCGATCCTGTTCGCATCTGTCCATCCCAGCGCTTCGGGTATCGTGACTGTCGGTAAGGTGTTGGGCAGATTCAGACGCTTTAGCTTATTTGTCTTTAGATCGGCGATCTTCTGACCCAAGGCATCAACAAAGGCTTGCGCAAACGGTCCTGAACTGTTGACGTTACTGGTAGTGAAATCCTTATAGACCTTAGCCAATGCCCCCGCCAGATCCTTGGATGCTTCTGCTTTGAACGCATCAATATAAGCCTGAGCGGTTGTCACACCTTGCTTCTCCAGAAGGACACCTTGTTGGGCGACGAAAGCAACAATGCCCATCTCATCTTCGCCCTTAACCGTGCCTTGCAAGAAGGCCGACATGATGCTGTTAATACCCCTGATGCGCGCCGCGGTCACGCCATTGTTTTCCTGCATTAATTTCTGCAGCTGTTGCTGCAAAGGACGCAAATCTTCCAAAAGCTGTTGATGTTTCGCTTCTAATTGTGCTGTCGCATCATCCAACGCATTGATCTTGACGCGTTGCGCCTGTATAGCCCCAGCGAACGCGGCGCTATCGCCGTTCTCCGTTGCTGACTGTACAGGAACATTGATCTTCTTGAGCGGCGGGGTCATATCGCTATAGAATGGCGTGTACATCCCCGTGCCGTTATCCACAAAAACAGCCGCATTTGGATTTTCTTTATCCAGATCTTTAAATTGCGTACCCAGTTCAACCAACGCGTACTCGCCCGGCTTGACCCCAAAACCTTCCGTGATCACTAGCGGTGCCGGTTCGCCGTCTTTCTTAACCAAAGTCTCGGTGCGTTCAAAATCAGTGCCTTCAACGACATATTTACGGGAATATACTTCCCCTTCTTGAACAGGCTTCATGTTACGGCGTAACAACGCTTCATCAGCGGCCTTATCCGCAGTCGTTGTTCTATCACCATGATGGATCCTGGCCAAGATCGGCTTCGTCGGCGCTTTAAGATCAACCCCAAGGTTTCCGGCTGCATCGCTATAGACCAGCGTGCCCTTGACCGCGGTATAACCCGATGCTTCCTTCACCGCTTTCATCACCTGCGCATCCGCCACATCTGCCTGAACCGCCTCCACCGTTTCCAAGCTTAATTTCGCGTCAAAGCGTTTGATCATATTCTCAAATGCCGGCCGCGCCAAGATCACCACTTTTTTACCCGCCATGGTGACGATCGCATTCTGGGATAAAACATCTTCATGGTCGACTAAGAGAACCTGCGCATCTTTGTGTGCGGCCGGCAACGCATTGTAAACGGCCGTAACCATGTCGCGGTACGTTTCATGATGCAACGAACGTGAATTATAAAGGACGTATTCACCCGCATTATTGACCAACTTGCCCGGCTGCAGCATGGACACATACGTGTCTTTGCTAAGCGGTGTTTGTTTTAAGCCATTGATGCTTTCAATGGTTAATGCCTTCACAACGCCTAACGTTTCTTGCGGCGCCCAGACCACAATGTTCTCATTGACCGGAGACACAAAACCAAAACTATTTTCCGCGGCGCGCGGCGAGAACAAGACAACCTTGAACGCTTCTTCACCGTCTAATTTACCAACCGATGCATCCGCCGCATCCGTCCAGCCCCAACGGCCGTCCAGCCCCATGCGGAATTGCGGGAATGTTTTAGGCACTTTATTATCATGGTAGAATATTTCAATGCGCTGGGTCCTGGTGTTATACAGTGCCGCCACGATCGCTTCCCCTTGCGCGTCTTTACCTTGTTTCAACATTTGGAAATCATTCATGCGCTCAATATCAAATAACGACGGCATGCGGTACAGCCCCGGCTTCTTGCCGTGTTCAAACGCGCGCGTCACTTCATAAATACCTTCATTCGCCTTGCCGCCCTTGCGTTCTGCTAAATTAACGATCAACCCATGCGCCACCACGATCTCGTCCGCTTTATCTTCCATCGCCGTGCCTTTAAGCACGCTCGGGTCAGCCTTTTCAATATAAACAAAGAACAATAGATTACCGTTACGGTTAAGGGATAAAGCCCTTAAGAATAATTTATCCTGTTTCCCAAAAACGCGGACCATCGCCGGCGTCTCACCGATCGGCCATGCTCCGTTAGCTTTACCGAACACGTTCCCTAAACCACCCGGGAATACCCCATTCTCATCCGGCTTACCGTACAAGGCCTCATTGACGACCGGTATGCTGCTTAAAGTCTTCGGCAAAACATTCTCGATCGTCTCCATGATCCCTAAACGCATCAACACATCTTCGCTAACCGGTGTCCAGCGACCATCCTTGTCCAGCACCTGATCATTCAACCGGTATTTAGTGTCCACCAACAATGTTTTTAATATTTGATCGCCATCGATGCGCAGTAAATACCCGTGCGGCTGATCATATTTATTATCGAGGCGCAAATTATTGATCTGCATCCCGTGATCGATCAATCCCATGAACCCGAACAAACCACTCACACCATTCTTTAACATGTACCCTGTTTCGATCATGGTGGTGGCTTGATTGGGCAGTACCGGAGCTATGGAAATACCTTTGCCCAAATTCAAACTCTTGGTAAAAGCATTCATCGGCCCTTGGCTGCCTAACTGCAAGTTAATGCCCAGAGGCATTTCCTTGCCGTCGATCGCCGTGAAGGCTTTCTGTAAGTCCGTTTCCCATATCTTGCTGGCAACGATCGGATCCGGGGTCAACCCAAGACTTAACGCCTGATTGACCGCGGCATTGAATGTAGCGATCCTGTTATGTGCGGCCAACGCCTTGGCGATCTTTTCTTCTTCTTTGGATCGAACTAACTTGGCAATATCATCTTCCATGTTCGCCAAAGCCACACGCGCGACCTTCTCATTATTGAGATTCTCCGCGCGAGGATCCGTGACCGCTTTCTGCAAGATCTTTAAGATCTTATCGAATTCGTTATCCGTGTATTTAGGGAACGCATTCTTGAAAGCGGCGCTTAAAGAATCCACCCGGCCGATGATATGGCCGTTCTTATTGATGTAACCTTGGCGTACCAGCTCTTGCCAGATCTTACCCGCGTTCAACCCCGGTTTAATGAACGCGGACGGATTAACAGCCGGCCGATCAGATCCTATTCGTTTGATATATTGCTGCGGACTGACTGGCGGCGTTAATGAGGATGCTGAGGCTTTCTTTAATTCGGGCTTCAACGGGGTCCCATGTTGATCTAAGACCGTTATGTTTGAAGATAGAGCCTGCTTTGTTAATGAGGTAAATATGAATTCGATTATTGGAGTCTCTTGCAGTGGCAATCCGAGAATCGTCCTCTCGGACACTAACGACGTGATGGAACTTGAGTTCTGTGACCATACATACCCCCCGTTTTTGTTGATAAAATCAATGATGGTTAATTGAGCTTCGGTTTTATAAAGCGGACTGGTTAATGCTTCGGTACTGGTGGTTGTGACATCCCTGTAAGGATAAGATTCAGAAAGACCATCAACAAAACTTCCCTTAACTGGCGTTAAGTAAGTGTCGGTTGTAAAGACAAACGCTTGCGGCGTTGGCTTAGCCCCTTCATTCTTCAAAGGTGCGGCACCAACAGGATAAACCCTGGATTGAACAAACGGCGCTGATATATCAGACACCCTAAACTCAGCCACAGGCTGCTGGGCTAAAACAGCTGCAGGAACTTCTTTCATCATTCCCATGGAGAATAAGGCGATAGCAAAAACGATACCGGCGAGAACAACCTTGCGCACGTGATTGCTGGCCGTATTGTATTGTGTACTTTGGCTGGGTTTATTCAAACTGATCAAGCCTGCCAACACCAATAAGAATAAAGCAGGGATCGCCAGAGGAGCGGCCGTAACAAAATGCAGGAACCCTCCTATTGGGGAAAGGACTATCAACAGACTTGTAATGATTTGAATAGCTAATGTCGGAACAATGACATTGCTGAAGACAAAGAATTCCCCAGCCCGATTCTTTCCTTTTTCCGACACAGGATGATCAGCTGAGATCTTACTTTCAGTTACATTATATTCGCTTACGGCGCCACTCGAAAGACCGATGGAACCTCCGGAAACAGATCTTCTCAGACCCACTCCAGCAGGCTCGGGCACAACTCGAGCGCTTAGGCCTCCGTCAATATCCATAATCGCGGCTCTGGCTGTAGGCAGACTCCCTACAATTTGCCCAGTAACCGTGCTTACAGTTCTTGCACGTAGGCTAGATGCGGAACTTCCTATATTAGTTACATCTTCACTTTTATTGCCAGCGGCACTGTCGATTAATTTCCGAACAGCCCTGTCAGAACTTGTGTTGCTTGCTGCCACCCTCATGCCCACATTGGAAAATCCGGCTATTGATCCGCTATTTACTACAGTACTACCAGTTTGGACATACGCTGGCATTTCTGCCGCGTTTGCTACACTTCCACCAACCAAGATTGCTTCTACTACATTACGTGCTTCTTTTGCTACTCTCACTGCTATACTTACTACATTACCTGCTAACACACTTACTTCATCACTACGATTTGCTACATTGTCTACTCTTGCTTCCTTTGCAACGTTTCCTGCATTTACCACACCTGCAACTACTGTTTTACGGCTTGTTTCACTGGGCATAGCTCGCGCTAAGCCTAGTTTTGCTACTTTTTGTAAAACTACTGCATTTGCTACAACTGCTTGTGCTGCATACGCTTTCTTTTTTTCCTCGTTTGCTGCATTTTCTTCTGTCGGACGCTTTGAGGAAAGCGCGACAGAGAAAGTACGGCCGGGCGCGTGATCAGACTGCCACGCTCCTAGTTTATCTTTGTAAGATTTATGTCCTGCTAAATAATCCGAACTGATCTTCTCGGAAACAATTTCATATTTTCCAGTATTGTCCACCCCGAAAACAAGCGGCGGACTGCCAAATCCGGTTCCAGATGCTGGAATGGAAGCAGTTTGCGGCACTGTTGATTCTGGCGCTTCGCTGGAAGCTGGGGCTTGATTGGATCCCGAAGCTCCTTGCGCAGGCCTTGATTGTCCATTGTCAGAGCGGACATTATTGCTTGGATTTTCCGTTAAAGCCAATGTTGGACCGGTTGAACCGCCACTACCACCTGAACCGCCCGCATTGGACGTTCCTGATGTACTAGTGCCGTTGGCAGCGCTGGCTAATCCTGCAGGCGCTGCACTTGTTGCCGGTACTAGGTTTGCTGGCGCTGTATTGGCATTGTTACCTTGGTAGGTCAATAACGGCACTGTTGAGCTCGCAGCCACAGGCATTTGCCCTGAGGCATTGGGAACAGCTGTAGGGCCTACAGGCGCACTTGGAGCCGCTGATGGACCGGTCGGACCCGCTGTTGGCACGTTTACCGGGGCGCCTACAGGCGATCCTGGTAAAGTCGGGGTCTTCATCGGAGCGGTTCTTTCGTCAGCATCTAAACCATTATACGGCAATGTCTTAACAGGCAGCACCGCTTTTTGTTTGTCATCTGTGGCATTATTTTCTTTTTGCCCTATCGTTTGACCTTTAACACCTGAAACATCCTTGTTGCGATGATCATTGGTCATGCCCATCAATAATGCGGCAGCCCCAGCGAGGGCAGTTACTTTCAGCGCCGAATTAAACACACCCCTAAATTTCGATGGTTCTGTTTGAGCCGTTGCTTCGGCTTCTTTTTGGGCACGTGCCGTATATAATTTCTGCAGTGCGGTAATATTGCGTTCATTATTCCTGACCGAATTAGCTTCTGTGTCAACGGCCTGCTGAACGTGGGTGTCTTCGGCATTGAAATTCGGCTGTTGTTTAATGATCTCAACAGCAACCCTGTTGGCTTTGACAAAATCCCTTGATTCGGTCTCTGGAGTAACCAATAGTCCTAAGATCTCTTCTTTAATAACATCCGCGGTCTGATCATCAATGGTCTTATTGTGTAAGGCCAAGGCGATACGGGAGAATAACGGAATGCCGGCATAAAGGTCTTGTTGGCCTTTATTGGTTGTATATTCATTCTTCAGTCTTAATAAATTTTGTGCCGCATTCTCGCTTGCATTTAAGATAGCATTCACAATTTCCGAGAATTTCTCAGCCTTGGCAACATGTTGCAGCGCCATGATCAGATATTGTTTGGCGTCGACAGGATTATTATAGGCCTGTTCGGTGCTCAAATTATTCAAGCTATACTTATGTTCCAGCCATCGTATTGCATGCTCAAAAGCCTCTGAATCAGGATTTTTCTTATCCGCAGACTTTTTAAGGCTGTCAACGATCGCTTTGACCTCACTGGATGCTTCTGTATACCGTTCTTGTTCCGGATCCTTGGCAATATCGGTTAAAAGATCATTGGCTTCGGCAAAAAGGGCTTGATGCGCTAATGCGCTTATTTGCATGGTAAACTGCATCGCCCACTTGATCAGCATATCCCGCTGCTCTTTATTACTATCGGGCAACCGCGCGGAAAGCTTGAATATTTGATTGGTGAATTCTTCCAAACCTAGGCCGCGGAATACTTCATAGCCGCTTAATCCCCTTGCCGCACCGATTGCTTTCAGATCTTCCGGCTTAAACGCGCTTAACTTTTTAACCATGTCTATGATGTTATTGAACACCGCGCCATTGCTAAACCTCGCGGCAATGCGGTCAAAGAAGCCCTGTTTTTCCGCTGACTGAGGTGCTGATTTCCAGGCCTGATACAAAGCAACGCTGGTTAATTCAGCATTCCCAAGCGCTTGCGGAACAGCCGCGCCATTTTCATGCATTAAGCGCTGTAATACCGACAAGCGCGGCATGAAAGATTGCGCGGAGCGGGCATTAACGATCGCGGTCATCAACGCCTCGGGCGAGTTCACAAAACCCAGTGTTTGGATCAACGCGGCAAAAGCAAGTTCATTAGGTCTGATGCCTAAGGCATTAATAGCCTTGGCCTGTTCGACTTCATTGCCGGTAAATAACCCATCAATGCTGGCGCGTAATTGCGGCGTCAAACTCTCTATCGCGTTGACAATATTGATGACACGCATGCCTTCCGGTGAAAGTCTGCCGCTATGGTACAATTCCGGCTGAGCCTTGATCAAGGTCTTAATGGCCTCTGCCGCCGGTGTATTGATCTGCGGCCAGCCATTCTCAACATTGATCGGGCTTTGACGATCTAGTGTGGCCAAAGCTTCCTGCAGCTCGCCTGGTGTTGCCGGCATGTTAGAAACTTGCACCGCGCGATACATGGCATTGCGTGCTTCTTGATAATCTTTCGCATTTAAGATGCTTAAAAGTTTTTCATTCGCCGCTTTAAGTTCCCCGTTCTGATACAACTTTAATAATTCCAAACTGTCATCCACGGCGAATTTATTGCTATTCACGTCGATCACCATGTTCCAGACAGCGCCTTGTTGTGGTCTTAAAGTATAACGTTTGTTATCTTCATCATCCTGATTGGGGTCTCCGGCACGGCCGGCGATCTGACGCAATAAGGTGGCATAGAAAGGATTGGCCACAAAAACAGCGCTGGTCAATGGGATCTTATTGCCGGTCTCTGGGTCATAACGGTATTTATGCATGTTGCTGCCCGTCGGGTTGCCGACAAAGATCGCGATAACTTTGCTATTGGCCTGGTTTTCCGGCTGCTGAATATGATCAGTGATCTCGTTGATGCGCTGCTTCATGAGCCGTTCATTCTCGTCTCTGCTGACACCATAAACCGGTTCAAAGATCTTTACACCCGGCAATTTTCCATCACTTTGGGCCTGTAATAAAATTTCGTACACCCTGCGGGCAATGCGGTCGCTATAGCTGTGCAGGGACTTCAAATTAGCCGGATTATTGATGATCTGTTCCGCCAATTTTTGTGCTTGTTCTTCTATCCCGGCTGCGTAAGTGATCTTTAAATTGCCCTTCTCAATATCTTCAGCCTTTAATAACTCGCTTTGAGAGATCACATACACTTGTTTATTCAATGCTTTGGCCACCGGCCGGGCAATGTCCGGAGAACCGGTTTGACCATCCCAAGCGGCAACATTGGTCACCGATTCAACTGCGGTAACTTCTTGTTTGCGTTCATCCGCCAACAGATAAGAATCGATCATCACGCGGCGTAGATCAACTTTTTTCGCTTTGGATTCAGCCACGTCATCGCTTAGTTCGAAATATTTCTCACGCACGTTAGCCAAGTGTCCGTTCTGTAACACGGTCATCAGCTTACCGGAAAGAATTAGGCCTGACTCACCCAACCCTTCATTGCGCTCGTTATATAAATTCTGAACCGTAGGCTGATGTTCTACATTGTCAAAATCCTCTTCCGCGTCTCTCTTAATGATCTTGGCCCAGGTATTGGCTAAAGCTAATAATTTATTATCCAACTCATCGTTTTCTTCAAAATCAATGAGTTTTTGATCCCCTTTTAGTGTTCGCAAGGCATTTAAGACTTCCTCTTGATATTCCTGGCGAATAATGAAATCCGCATCAACCGTTTTGCCGTTCTCATCAGGTTCATTTCCGATCAATCTTGGGCCTAACGTTGCCAATAATTCTCCCAATTTCTGATCAGCATTTAACATGAATGTCATTAACTGATCATATTTAAGGTATAAACCACGATTTTTCTTGTTTAATTCCGCGGCCAAGCCCGGTAGACTACGAATTTGCGGCGGCGCCACGGCAAAAGCATGGAATTCGTCGATCTCTGCCCTATAGGTTCCCTTATATAGGTCTTTGGCATTATGGTATTGGAATAAACGATGGCGATTATAGACATCTTCCAAAGACATTAAACGCAAGGTGGTGATCGGACCGGTTGGCACTGGAGCGTTTTCGTTGTTTTGAATAAAGTCGATCGGCAATTCTTTAGGAACTAAGGTTACGTTGCCCCTTCTGTCGGCTTTTTGTTCAAAACCAGACTGGACAATATCTATCTTTGTAGCAATTTCATTCAGGATGGCTAAAGCCAACTGATCATCTTTAAACCCATCAATTAAGGACTGGCGTATTGTCCAGTATTCAATTGCATATTGTCCATTCTGTGCTGGGATGGTACGGCCACTTTCAAGGGCGGCTAAGATACCGGCAAAAACTGCTGCTGTTTTACCGCCGCCGACTTGTTGGCCGCGTATACCGCTAAAACGTGGGTCAATTATAGAAATAGCTGTCAAAACCGCATTGATATGCTGCTCAATATCGGGCTTATACCGGCCGTTCTTTGAGCCATAGTTATTGAAGATCTCAATGACCTTGGCGATCACATCATTGTAGCCGCTAAAGGACTCCAAAGTTAAAGGCTTATTGTCAGCATCTTTAATAGCGTCTTTGCGCAGGATCTGGGTGATCCTATCCGTAATATTCTGAGCATTGACTATAACAGCCATCATGGCTGCATCTTGAATGCCAAATGATTCACCTTTTTTCTTGGCTTCCCTAGAAATAGAATCTGCTTGTGCTATTAAGTCTCCAAAGAGTTTCTCACTCTGATCTTTCTGAATTCCTTTAGTCCTGTCTTCTACCTTTTTATCAATAAAGCTTACCCCTGCACTAATCGTGATCGGCCACTTCTCTAGGGATAACCGCCCTTCTTTGATAGCTTGTATCGCTTCACCCACATTCCCATCGTTCCCCAAGTGCTCAATCAAAGAAATACTGTCTGCACCGGGATTTTGAAGTTTAAGTTGGTACAATAAAGCATCAAAATTGCGTCCTTTTTCATCCGAAGATAAATTCTTACCTAGAGCCTGAAGGATATTGTCTTGGCCTGTTAATTCATCAATGCTGATCGCTTCTGGAATATCCTGGACAAAACGCTGCATGAATGGCTGGGCATTTTCACGTGTCATGTGAGGAATGATCACAACAAATTCATCTCCCCCTTTATGGATTACAATGTCATTGGCACGCACCGCGCTTGTTAATGCCTTTGCTAGCCCTTTGATCACCTTATCCCCTGTCGCATCACCAAAAGCTTTGTTCACAGCACCAAAATGTCGGCCATCTAAAAAGACCACCGCTACCTGCTCTTCTCCATCATTACGTATCTCGGCTGTGATAATCCGATGGAAGGCATCTGTTCCAGCCACCATATTGGGTAATCCCGTTAATGCATGGGCATTACTTTGCAGCATGTCTTGGGCTTTATATAAGTCTTCCGCCGTTGTTAGGCTACCTGAAACGCCTGTAATAGTCTTTAATTGCTCAATGGTTTGAGCATCAAGCAATCCTGTCTCTTCCATTTTATCGGCTAAAAGAACATAATTACGCGTTTTATCCCCTGCTTTAGCAATATTCTCTGGTGTTAATCCCGAAAGAATGGAGTAATCCGAATAATCTCTGGCTAAAATTCTTTCATAAAGTGCCTTCTCATCCGCTGCTTCATAAACTAAGACCGGCACAGTCCCTTTATTCACGGAACTTTTTAAATGCTTATCGACTGTGTGCACCATCATCGCATCATCAGTGCCTGTCTTTAAATATGTGTCCGCATCCGCGGTCATCACGGCGCTGGCTAAATATGGCCCTTCATCATTGGCTGCAGGGGTATTTGTATCCATGACGGTATCCGGGCTATGCTCCGCCTCAGCCGTGGCACCCGCTGCCATGACTTCCGGTAAGTCCATTCTAAATTTGCCGTCATTGGCTGCGCTCGACAATGGCCCGATCTTGGTTGTCGGGATGATATTGGACGGTGTCGGGATCGGTGTGAGCGGAACAGATGGTACTGTGATCGGATTGTCGCCTTGATCACCGCCAATATTACTGTTGACAGGCGCGATCTGTTCAACATTCGCCGGCTGGGCTTGCGGTTCTTCGCCGTTGGATTCGTTCTCGAATTGCGTGCTATATGAATCTTTGGGCATTGAAACTTCTGTGGCCGGCGCCTGAACATCTTCTTCCTCTTGCTGTGACACTTCAGGAGCACCGCTCTTGCCTTCGACGATCTTGGCTAATTCCGGTCTGGCGATCTTTAATAATCTATTCACATCATTAAAACCTTTACCGCGATCCAAGGCACTGACGATCTGTTCGGCTTCCGATTGCCCGATCTTCCAGCGCATGAACCAATGAATGGATGCTTGTCTCGCTTCTTCTTTTTCCCCATTATTGCTTGCAGCCGCCATCAACTCCCGATGCAAGGCTTTATAAGCATTGAACGTTTGGCGATCAACAGCCAGAATTAAATTATCATCAGCAGCGCTAGAACTTAAAATACCTGATTTTGCAATGATCTGATCCGCTAGGTCATTAGCGATCTGGACTGCATCGGCCGGTACTGCTTGCAGCTCTTCAGAATCATTGTCCCCGATCTTGATGATCTCAATGATCTCAACAAGCATTTCACGCAATTTCTTCGCTTTGGATAAAACTTCTTTGTTCTTTGAGATAATGTCAGCAAAGACATTGACGATCTTGGTATCCGAATCCAATTTAAAGAAGGACAAAACTGTTCTAACAATGTCGCGAGAACCTTTGAGTACGGAGAAATCTACGTTTTCGGCAAAACTATTAGCTGCCGTAAATACTGGCTTAAAGAACGATAAGGTGCGTTTGGATAAAATAAAGACAACCTGGTCAGAAGCATCCTTGATCTTTTTGATCAAATATTCAAACCATGTTGCATCATCCGCATTCTGCGCTGAATCCGCAGTAACAGCAACAGAAGAACCGACTTGATTGTCTTTCTTGAAACTTGGCATTGCGCGGTCACTATGTTCGTTTAATGAAGCGGTGTGACGTTCGAGCGCCGCTAAGATCCTGGAGATCATTGGATTGTCTAAAACTTCTCTGCGTAAATTTTCGCCTTTTTTGGCTAATTGTGTAAAATCAGCAGGATGAGTAATAACGCTTTTTAGAATATTGAAATAAGATTGATCCGCACGATTTGCCGCTGTATGTAAAGCCTCAAATTTCTTGCCGGCTGTTTGTGCATAGTCTTTGTCATCGGCGATTTTCCTGTCAGGAACCTGCGCTCTGTCACGTGCGGTCTGAGCATGATCTTTGGCAGCTTGTGCTTGGTCGTTTGCCTTGCCCGCGATGACTTGTAAGCTTGCAGGGGATGCTTGATCTTTCGTATTCTTTATTTGGGGCACGCGCAAACCAACATTCGTCGGACCCGCATCAATCATGCCCTGTTTAACGTTCGATATTTTTATCGCTGCCGGAACAATGCTGCTTGATGCTGTCGCCTGAGGTACTTTTGCTGGTTCGACATTATTGGTACCGCTCCACAATGCTGCCACGCTTGAACTTAATGCCAAAAGACCGGTTGACACCATGCCGGCTACGGTGATGGCTTGTTTGGTTGTTGGTTTCTGCTCTTGCACTAAAGACACACCAAAGAAATCGGCAAGGGTTCTTAATACATTGTTGTTACCGCTTGATCTTTCGATAAACAAGGCCTTGTCTTCTTTAGTAATTCCTTGCAACCCGCTTAAATGACGGATCACCACGGCCGCTTCTACTGAACCGATCGGGGCGATCTTTTTGATCTGGGCTAATTCCTGTCTGACGATCTCAACAGCATTGGCTTGAACTGTAGGATCGCGGAGTTCATAAACTGCTTTTTCTACGGCTTCATTTGTCTGGCCCGTCATGTTTAATAATCCACGCAAAGCATTCATCACTATTGGATACGCTTTGGCTTCATGTAAGGCCACTAATTGATCCAAATTAGCCGCAGGTAAATTGGGCATTGCTCTGGTTACGATCACTCTTAACATTGCCGGATCAACTGAACCGTCTTTCATGCGCTCGAGGATACGGACATCATCCCCTAAGATCTGGGTCAATTCATGGTCATTTAATCTTTCGGCAACGGTAAGGGTCGCTTTCGTCTGCTCGGATACTTGAGCGCGTGCTTTTTGCAAGCGGGCAACACGTTCTTGTTGGGGCGCCCGTTCATTCCTTAACATCCAAGCCGAAGTAGTAAGACCTACACCGCCCACAGTGAAAAGGACAACTTCTTTGGTCCTTTGAATAAACCCATCCCAGGGACTTGGCGGTTTTGTGAAGCCCTCACCTTTACCGACATATAATTTACGGTCCGCAGGTTTCTCGGTATCTTCATCATGAACAAAGATCTCTGTGCCACGATCCCCTGCGGTAACTTGTGTGGATACATCGAAACCATTCTTCGCGACACTTTCAAATTGAACCGGCTCATTCTTAAAAGCCATTTTCAACTGCGCCGTCGCCACTGCTTTAGGAAGAATAACCGCGATCTGATGTCCTGCGGTACGATTCTTTAAAGCCTCACCAATGGCGCTCTCAACGTTGGCAATGGGCACGATGAACGTCTTAACAACGCTGCCTCTCCATGCATCAGCGATAACTATCGCAACATTACCGGCCTCAACATGCGTTGTTTTGATCGGGCTTGGGATCTCAACCTTCTCTTGCGCGCGACTTGGGAAGGCAGACACACCAACAACTCCGGCAGCCAATTGTTTCATAAAGGTGCGGCGTGACGCGGCCATGGCTTGATTTGCGGATACCCTGTTGTAAACCTGCGCCGTTACAGGGCTCTTGAACACCAATGTATTTCCTTCTTTCACCATGATGAAAGTATCCGGAATGGCTGATCCCTTGGTGCCGCCAACTTGCCCCGGAACTGCTCCTGTCAAACCGATCACTTTGCTGGCAAAACCAGTTTGTGCGCCTGAAAAGAAAACTTTTAATCTAATGTCTGCTGGATTCTGCTTAACAAGCGCGGCGTTGAACGCGTCTAACTGTCCTTTTTGATTTGCAACAATGACCGATATAACTTCCGGTCTGCCTGTTCTCTCATTAAAAGCAACCAGAACAACGCTTTCATCTCTCTTAATGACGCCTGTTTGATAAGAAATATTTTGTTGCTCCGGCGCAATCACCAGCGGACTTCCGGCAGGAATAATAACCCCGGGTTTTACCGGTGCCTGTTGCACATTATTAGAAACACCAGCTGCCAAGATCGCTGCCGCTCCCCCGATAGCCGCCAATGTTCTTCCTGGAACCTGAATGCTTTGGTTAAAATTGCCTTTTACTAATTGCGCAGCATCAGCAACGGCGGCAGTTTGAGGCTGACTATTTACGTCCAAGGCGGTCTTACGATCCGCGGCCTTTTGCATTGCGCTGATATTGGGCAAGGTTTCAAATTGAGCCCTTTGTTCTAGGGTTATGCCTGTCAAAATGCTTACGTCTTTTGACCGCATGACTTTTATAGCCAATGCTCCACTTATTTCATGGGCTTTCTTAGGATCTACCGTAGACTTTAAACTTTCAAATATCACTGTAGCAATAAGGTCCACTTTACGAGCAATATCTTTTTGATCAAACTCCGCACCAACAAGTTTTCTGCTATTTAGAATCTGATAAATTGCTTCATTCGGATTAAATTTCTTTGCTTGAGGATAAACACTTAATAATCTTTCTGTAACTTGCTGTTTCGTATCAGCCTGTCTTAACGCCACCATCACATCTAAATCTTCTGCTTTTGGTGTCGGCAAGGCAACTGCGGCGATCTTCTGTACGTCATCCACGCTGAGCTGATGATCGGGGGCAATGCGCACCTTTTCATCCAATGCTTTTCTGGCATCATAAATATCCCGCGCGGTCGTATCCACCATATATCTGGCAACCGCTTCAACAACGGCTAATTCTCTCGCAACACCCACAACTGTTTCAGAAGTCGCAGGCACAACGATTTGATGAACCTGGGCATTCTTCACTTCAACCGCCGGGGCGGTAACATCTTTCCTATCCCGATTCTTCCAAAGGGTTGAGATCACATTTGCCTGCAATCTAAACCAGCCGGTTAAGCCTTCGTATTTCTGTTGAACAGCGGCCCTTTGTTCTGCTTGGTATGCCATCACAGGTGCCGCTAATTCAGGAACGGTTCTAACCAATGCCGGTAGAATATTTTGTTTTGCTTCAATACTATATTTACCGCTATTATCCGAAAGAATACTTGCTGCTGTTTTCAAAAAGGCTGTTTTAGGGCCTGTAGGTTGATGTTGGATCTTCCAATCGAGCGCTGTGGTTAGATCCATTTTTTCTAATTGTTTAACTTCCGCGGCCTTTTGCATTGCGCTGATATTGGGCAAGGTTTCAAATTGAGCCCTTTGTTCTAGGGTTATGCCTGTCAAAATGCTTACGTCTTTTGACCGCATGACTTTTATAGCCAATGCTCCACTTA
>JANNCL010000093.1:0-4594 GCA_031386565.1 Candidatus Omnitrophota bacterium | reverse complement strand
CGTTTACTGCGTGCCATATTTGGCGAAAAGGCCGCGGATGTTCGTGATACATCATTAACCTTATCCCCGGGTATCGAAGGTGTTGTTGTCAATGTTGAGGTCTTTGCCCGTAATGAACGCGGCCGCAAATCCAAACAGGATAAGCAAAAAGAATCGACAGAGATCAATAAGATCAAAGAATACTATGCTCAAGAGATCGAGTTCATTAATAATGAGAAAGATACCAAACTAAGCAAGATCTTAGGTATCGACAAGAAACGTGTCGGAAAATTAACCCTCGATGATATCGATGAAGGCTCAGAAGCTCGTGAAGTGATGAGTTTTTACATGGATAAAGCTGCGGAATTAATTGAAGACCAAGAGCATGAATTAGACCGTGTGCGCCGCGGCGATGAATTGCCTGCGGGCGTGTTAAAGCGCGTGGTTGTTTATGTTGCTACTAAACGCAAATTACAGGTCGGCGATAAGATGGCCGGTCGTCATGGTAATAAAGGTATCGTATCGCGCATCATGCCGGATGAGGATATGCCGTTCATGGAAGATGGCCGCTCGGTGGACATCGTGCTTAATCCATTAGGCGTCCCTTCTCGTATGAACGTAGGACAGCTCTTGGAAACGCATTTAGGCTGGGCTGCGCAAGCGCTTGGTTTCTATGCTGAAACACCAGTTTTTAACGGAGCAAGCGAAGAAGAGATCCGCCAGTTACTCAAGGATGCGGGATTACCAGTTGATGGTAAAACGGTGGTCTTTGATGGCCATACCGGTGAATCACTCATGCAAAAAGTGACCGTGGGTTATATTTACATGCTTAAACTGAACCATTTGGTCGATGAGAAGATCCACGCCCGTTCCATCGGGCCCTATTCTTTAGTTACCCAACAGCCCCTCGGTGGTAAGGCCCACTTCGGCGGACAGCGTTTCGGGGAAATGGAAGTCTGGGCTTTGGAAGCGTATGGTGCGGCATATACGTTGCAAGAAATGTTAACAGTCAAATCAGACGATGTTACCGGTCGCAGCCGTATCTATGAGGCTATCGTCAAGGGTGAGCAGGCATTGGCACCGGGCGTTCCGGAATCGTTTAACGTTTTAGTTAAAGAATTACAAGGTTTGTGTTTGGATATCCGTATGGAAAAAGCCGAAGGCAGTGAACCAAAAGCAGAAGCCGCAACGGATGAAAAACAAAACTAAAAGGCCTGCCGCCACTGCGGCATGCACGTTATTAAATAAATAATTTAATAAACAGGAAACCTAATGGCTAAAATTGATTATTCGAAGCATGATCGTATCACCATCAAGATCGCGTCCCCGGACGTGATCATGTCCTGGTCAAATGGACCGGTCAGAAAAGCGGAAACGCTCAACTACCGTACATTGAAACCGGAGAAGGATGGTTTATTCTGCGAAAAGATATTCGGGCCTATCCGCGATTGGGAATGTAATTGCGGTAAGTACAAGGGGATCAAATTCAAGGGCATTACTTGTGACCGTTGCGGAGTTTTAGTGACACGTTCGTCAGTCCGTCGTGAACGCATGGGACATATTGATCTAGCTTGCCCTGTGACCCATATCTGGTTCTACAAAGCAGTGCCATCCCGTTTGGCGGCCTTGCTGCAAGTTGGTTTGCGTGATCTGGAAAAATTGATCTACTATGAAGAATACGTGGTCATTGATCCAGGCACCTCGCCGTTAAAAAAGAAACAATTCTTGTCTGAAGATGAATATCAAGAAGCCTTGGTCAAACATGGCGGTGCATTCAAAGCAAAAATCGGTGCCGAAGCTGTGCGTGATATTTTGCGTGAATTGAACATGAATGATCTGTGCAAGAAATTGCGCAAAGACTTAACGGATGCTAATCCGAACGGTACTAATTTCAAGAAGATCGCAAAGACGCTCAAGATCGTCGAAGATTTCAAGGTTTCCGAGAATAGTGCGGAATGGATGGTCTTAGATGTTCTTCCTGTAATCCCACCAGATCTGCGTCCTTTAGTTCCTCTAGAAGGCGGTCGTTTTGCTACATCCGATCTTAATGATTTATACCGACGTGTTATTAACCGTAATAACCGTTTAAAGAAGCTTATTGACTTAAACGCTCCGGAGATCATCATCCGTAACGAGAAACGCATGTTGCAAGAAGCCGTTGATGCGCTCTTGGATAATGGCCGTCATGGCCGTCCGGTATTAGGTTCTGGTAATCGCCCGTTGAAATCCTTATCTGACATGTTAAAGGGTAAGCAGGGGCGCTTCCGTATGAACTTGTTGGGTAAGCGCGTTGATTATTCCGGCCGTTCTGTTATCGTTGTCGGTCCTGAATTAAGATTGCATCAGTGCGGTTTACCGAAGAAGATGGCTTTGGAATTATTCGAGCCGTTTATCATCCGTAAATTACGTGAAAAAGGTTTTGTGCATACCATCAAGGGTGCGAAGCGCATGGTGGAACGTGCTAAGATCGAAGTTTGGGATATTCTGGACGAAGTGATCCAGGACCATCCGGTCATGCTTAACCGCGCTCCGACGCTGCACAGACTTTCTATCCAAGCGTTCCAGCCGATCTTGATCGAAGGCAAGGCTATCAAATTACATCCGCTCGTCTGCAGTGCTTTTAACGCGGACTTCGACGGTGATCAGATGGCTGTTCACGTGCCTTTATCATTGGAAGCTCAAATGGAATGTCGGTTGCAATTATTATCCGTTAATAATTTGTTCTCTCCGGCCGATGGACGTCCTATCGTTTCTCCGACGCAGGATATCGTTCTTGGTCTGTATTTCTTGAGTAAGGAACGTTCTGGGGCAAAAGGAGAAGGGCATTTATTTGGTTCCACAAATGAAGTAAAAGTTGCTTATTGGGATGGATACGTAGAATTACATTCCCGTATTAAACTGCGTTTGAATGGGCCGGTCTGGGGACAGGAAAAGCCGTCCTTGGTCATACATCCGGATGCCAAAGATAAAGCTCACAAAGAAGAAGAGATCAAGGTTGCGGATGCTAATGTCATTGAGACCACTGTCGGACGGGTATTTTTCAATGAAGTTCTTCCGGCGACATATGGTTTTGTGAATGAATTGTTGGATAAAAAGCGCATCGGCGCGGTCATCGCTGATTGCTATAAGCGTTTTGGTCACGATCGTACCGTTGGCCTGTTGGATGAGGTTAAGACCTTAGGTTTCCTCAAAGCAACAGAAGCCGGTATTTCTATCGCGATGTCGGATCTGACCATCCCTGAAGAAAAGTCAAAGATTATTGCGGCATCAAAAGCGGAAGTTGCGAAAGTTGATGATCAATACCGTAAAGGTATCATTACCGGCCGCGAACGCTATAACAAGGTCATTGATATCTGGACCCATACGACGGAACAGATCTCTGATCTGGTGTTCAAGAAAATGGACCAATTCAATCCGGTGTACATCATGGCGGATTCCGGCGCTCGCGGTTCTAAATTACAGATCCGTCAGCTCTCCGGTATGCGCGGGCTCATGGCCAAGCCGTCCGGCGAGATCATTGAAAATCCGATCACTGCGTCATTCCGTGAAGGTTTGACCGTTTTGGAATACTTCATCTCTACCCACGGTGCCCGTAAGGGTTTGGCGGATACAGCATTGAAAACCGCTGACGCCGGTTACTTGACCCGCCGTTTGGTCGACGTTGCTCAAGAGGTGGTTGTTAATATTGCTGATTGCCAGACTGTCAACGGTATCACTGTTGCCGCTATTACCGAAGGTGATGAGTTGGTTGTCTCGTTGAAAGAGCGCATCGTCGGTCGTGTCGCGCTTGATAATATCATGGACATCGTCACCGATACCCTGGTCGCAGCTGCAGGCGATCAGATCACCGACGAGAAGGCTGACCTTATCGAACAATTGGGTATTGAGAAAGTGCGTATCCGTTCGGTATTGACCTGTGAAGCTCCAACAGGTTGTTGCGTGAAATGTTATGGCCGTAATTTAGGTAACCATCGTATGGTTGAGATCGGTGAAGCGGTCGGGACGATCGCGGCGCAAAGTATCGGTGAGCCTGGTACTCAGTTGACCATGCGTACGTTCCACATCGGCGGTACGGCATCCCGTTCTATCGAACAATCATTCATCAAGGTCAAGCAAGACGGTATCCTTAAATATCATTCCTTGCGTGTTGTCGCCCGCGGTAAAGAATTCATTGTTCTTAACCGTAATGGTGCGATCAGTGTTAATAATGAATACGGACGTGAATTCGAACGTCATAATTTACCTCAAGGTTCCGCGATCATTTTCGCTGACGGTGATAAGATCGAAAAGGGTACGATCGCCGCTTCTTGGGATCCTTACACGATCCCGATCATTACGGAAGCGAAGGGGCAGGTTTCATTTGAGGATCTTATTGAAGATAATACATACCGTCGCGAAGAGAATCCCGTCACCGGGGTTGTTGAGCGCGTGGTTGTCGAACATAAGCAGGAATTCCATCCTCAGATCATCATTACGGATGAAAAGGGAGAGATCGTTGGTATCTATTCCATTCCGACGGGGGCGCACATTTTGGTCAATGACAAGAACAATGTCGGCGCAGGTGAGTTGATCGCGAAGATCCCGCGCGGTGCCAGCAAGACGCGTGACATCACCG
>JANNCL010000066.1:0-13306 GCA_031386565.1 Candidatus Omnitrophota bacterium | reverse complement strand
GCATCGGATGCGCCATCACCGCCAACCCGCCGCTTTGATGGATCAGGTCGATCGCTTCAAAGGGTGTTTGTTTATATTTCGGCGCATAACCCGGACAACCTTCACTTAAATACTTATCAAAAACTTCTTTAAAATTCTTAACGATCCCTTTTTGCACCATTAAATACGCCAAGTGCGCCCGTCCTACGGCTTTTCCCTTGGTCAACGCCGCGATCTCCTCGAAATCAATATTTGTTATGCCCACCCCGCGCAAATTCATGATCATTTGTTTCATCCGTTCAACGCGTGCTTCTAAAAATACCTGGCATTTCTCGACTAAAGGCCCCTTTTGCACATCCATGAAATACCCCAGCATATGGATATCTTTGCCTTCGTATTCAGCGGATAATTCAATGCCTGGGATGATCTCTAGATCTTTGCCTTTCGCGGCCGCGATGGCCGGAGCAACCCCGTCGATAATGTCGTGATCGGAAATAGCGATCGCCGCTAAACCCTTAGTCACAGCTTCCTCTACCACTTCCTCCGGGGAAGCGGTGCTGTCAGAATAATAGGTGTGGATGTGTAAGTCAGCGAGCCGCATGTCAGTTACTCGGCTCAACGATCTCTTTCTTGTGGATCTTATCGAGAATACCATTGACGAATTTGCTGGATTCCAGGTCGCCGTACTTCTTGGCCAATTCTACTGCTTCGTTAATGGCGACTTTGGGAGGCGTTTCCGTCGCGTATTTCAATTCGTAAAGCCCGATGCGCATGGAATTGCGGTCGATCACGGCCATGCGTTTTAATTGCCAATTGGTGGCATATTCGGAGATCTTATCGTCGATATCCTTTAAATGATCAACCACCCCTTTAGCGAGCAAACCAGCAAAGGCAATGATCTCTTCATCCTTGATATCTTTCGTATCATCGGCTTTCCAATAATCCACCAGGATCAGATCCAGGGGTCTTTTGGTGATATCTAACTGATAGAGGATCTTTAAAGCATGTTCACGGGCTAAAGTGCGTCTTCTCATATTGTCTCTACTTTATTCTTTTTAAAAGAGCGATCATGGCCAGCGCTGTTTTAGCAGCATCACGGCCTTTATTATCTTTACCATTTTCTCTTGCCCGCGATTGAGCCTGTCCGATAGTATCGGTCGTTAATACTCCCATGATCACCGGCTTGCCTGTCTTTAAAGCTGCCTGCATGATCCCCTGCGCCACCCCGTTCGCCACCACTTCAAAATGATATGTTTCGCCGCGGATGACCGCGCCTAAACATATTACCGCATCCACATTCTTTTTTGAGGCAAACTTCATCGCCGCCAGAGGAATTTCAAAAGAACCAGGGACCCAGACAGTGGTGATAGCCTTATCCGACAAACCCGATTGCTTTAACTCTTTTAAACACGCGGCAAGCAAAGGCTTGCTGATAAATTGATTGAACTCACCCGCGACAATGGCGATGCGTGCGCCCATTAAAGGATGTGTCCTAACTTATCTTTCTTGGTCTTTAAATATTGTTCTGCCTTGGGGTGATGCGGGACTTTAATGGCCACGCGTTCAACCACGGAAAGGCCGTAACCTTCCAAGCCGACGATCTTGCGCGGATTGTTGGTCAATAAACGGATCTGTTTGACACCAAGATCAACCAGGATCTGAGCACCGATCCCATAATCTCGTAAATCCGCCGGGAATCCTAACGCTTGATTAGCTTCCACCGTGTCCATACCCTCGTCTTGCAAATTGTATGCCTTGAGCTTATTGAGCAGCCCGATGCCGCGGCCTTCATGCTGACGGATATACAAGATAACCCCGGAACCAGCCGTTTCGATCGATTTCATTGCCGATTTTAACTGACTGTTGCAGTCACAACGCAATGAACCAAAAACATCACCGGTCAGGCATTCTGATTGCGCGCGGACCAACACTGGCGTCGTCGGATCGATCTGACCTTTGACCAAAGCCAAATGGATCACATCATCAATGATCGATTTATAGGCAACTAACTTGAATTCGCCTTCCTGGGTCGGTAACGGGGTTTCTTCCACGCGTTCGACCAATTTCTCGGATTTACGGCGATATTCGATCAAACTATCGATCGTGCATATCTTAAGTTTATGTTTCTTGGCAAAAGCGATCAGGTCATTGGTACGTGCCATGGTGCCGTCATCGTTCATGATCTCGCAGATAACGCCCGCCGGATAAAGTCCGGATAAACGCATCAGGTCAACGGAAGCCTCGGTGTGACCCGCACGGACCAGAACTCCGCCTCTACGCGCGCGTAACGGAAATAAATGGCCCGGAGTAACTAAGTCTAATGGTTTAGATTTCTCATCGATCAAGACTTCCACGGTCTTAGCCCGGTCAGCGGCGGAAATACCGGTCGTGACGCCGTAAGCGGCATCTACGGAAACGGTCCAGGCCGTATTGCATTTTTGATGTTTGGAGTTACTGTCTTCTTTCATCGGGTGCAGATCTAAATGAGAAAGGCGGGCATCTTCCATAGGCACGCAAATAAGACCGCGGGCATTGGTCGCCATAAAATTAATGATCTCTGGGGTAATGAACTGCGCGGCAACCAACACATCCCCTTCATTCTCACGGCCTTCATCATCCATGACAATGACCATGCGGCCAGCTTTTAACTCTTCTAAAACCTCTGGAATTGAATTAAACATGCACTCCTCCGAATTAAGTGGATATTCTCAAAACTATCCGCAAAGTATATTGAAAATCTTAACTATTGTCAATGAATAAGATGGAGGCTATAATACCTCCTAATTACATAACCCTCTCACTCTAAATGACATGCGACTTGAACAAAAAATAGCGAAAATTTTAACCAGCCAAAAAAGAACACTGGCGGTTGCCGAATCCTGTAGTGGCGGATTACTCTCCCATACGCTTACCGAAATCCCCGGTTCTTCTGTCTTTTTTAAACTTGGGATCGTTGCCTATGACAACGCCGCCAAAATAAAATTATTAAAAGTTCCCCAACAGCATATCGCTCTTCAAGGCGTAATAAGCACCGCAGTTGCCAATGATATGGCTAAAGGCGTTCGTAATATCCTTAAGACCGATTATGGCATCGGGATCACCGGTATTGCCGGTCCTGCAGGCGGCAGTAAACTTAAACCCGTGGGCTTAACCTGTATCGCCGTTTGCTCAGATAATAAAAGCATTGCGGAACAGTTCCATTTTAAAGGGGATAGATCGCGCAATAAAACTCTCGCCAAAAACACCGCCCTAAGAATGCTTTTGAAATTATTAGCATAAAAACAAACTTTGAGTATAATAACGAAATGAATTGGACACATCGTTTAGATCGTTGGTTCAAACCCCGCTTTGCGGTCATTTATCCCTTCGGTATCTTCGTCGGTATTTATGGACACACCAGTGAAGCTTCCACGCGCGCCGGCATGGGCTATGTCATTGCGGGGCTGCTCATCCGTTTATGGTCCAATGGATATGCCATCAAGAATGATAAGCTGACTACCTCGGGACCTTATGCCTTTGTACGCAATCCGCTGTATCTGGGTACTTTTCTGATCTGCATCGGGTTTTGCATCTTACTCAATATGAGCTGGGCCGGCGTTGCTTTTATCGTGGCTTTAGCTTTGGTTTATTATAAAACCATTGGCGCGGAGCAAGGCATGTTGCAAGAAAAGTTCGGTGAGTCCTATAAAAACTATGTGGCCAAAGTGCCTGCCATGATCCCCACCCTCAATCCTTATCCTCAGGGAGAGAAATGGCCTTTTAACCTCAAACGTTTGATCGACAGTAAAGAACATAAACCCCTGTTCTGGGTGATCATCCTTATCATCGCCTTCCATATTAAGACCCGCATTCTCCTGGAACACAAAGAAATGACGCCCAAAAGTTATTTTCTGATAAGCATTGCCGCAGTCCTGATCCTTCTAGATGTAATATACGAATTCAACAAGAAGAAAATTCACGCATAAGATTCCTGCGAAGCTTAAACACGAAAGTATTTAAGCGAAGCAGAACTATTTCGAGGGATTTTGAGCTTGGTAGGCTGCTTTATCTTGCGGCTCAGGCATATCGCTATTTAAGATCTGGCGGTGAACAACTTGCTCAGATTCAGTATTATCAGGTACTTTAACAGCTGCGGGGGCATTTGCTGCCGCAACCGTATCTTTAATCATCTTTTCCTGCACCATGCTGATATATTCGATCTTTTTATTGACCTCATCCCGCATTTGCGCGATCAAGCCTGCCGCCCTGGTCACATGGGCTTGCAGATCACTTAACGCCGTTACATAATCCTTTTGCCATTTTTTACCATCTTCTTTGATAGCCGTCAATTCATCTTTAACCGGCACAATCAAAGACTTTACATCATTGACCTCTTTGCTCAAACGGCCGAACTTATCGTCGACCTCTTGGCTTAAATCACTAAACTTTGTTTCAAATGCATCGTAATTTTTCTTTAAAGAAGCCACTGTTTCTTTTTCTTGTGTAACCGATGCTTCCAGCGTATCTCCTTGATTCTTATAATCTTTGATCTTTTCATTAAGACTGTTGATCTGAGCCGTCAATGAACTGATCTGATCTTTGCCAACTAAAACATCCTTTTCCATCGATTCAACATGAGCCGCCTGATCGGACATCGTGCGGTATAAACTTAAGAAAGCTGCCCCAAGCCCAATGATCACAATCACTTGCAAGAATAAAATCCCGCGCTGCAGGACATTATTCTTCTTAGGCTCCTCTTTAAAAGCCATTTTAACTTCCGTCTTGGGTTCAATTTTAGTTTCTTCAGTCATAAGGTAAAGTGTACACGATAAACAGCCGTTTTGCCAAAAAATATTTTTTAGACCCCGGCCAATCGATCGACGCTCCCTTTGGGATGCGCCAGCCCTAAGATAGTCCAGATATTAATGATCGGTTCAATGCGCAAGATGACCGGCGTCAGACTAGAGATCCCCTCCCGCTTGACCCGCGCGATCATGGCCGGATCGACCGTAAACTGCACGCCAGCGCCTTCCTTAGAAACAGTCGTATTGGCACCGGAATTCTTGAGGTCAATACCACCATTGACAGCTTTATCTTGATCTAATTTTACGAAAGCGGGAGCGGACATAGCAGAATTAGCTTCCGCTCGCATCTTTTTTAATTCTTTGATCATGCCTCCCATATAAATGAATGTGTCTTTTTTTAATAACGCCAATAAGTCTTGAGTTCTTTTAGCATCTCCGGGGTATAATTCAGGATTCCTGTCTCCATATAGCACCCTTATCTTTATTTGATTTGCTCCTCTTTCAAATGTTGCATCTTGAATGGTCTGCTTCAAGAGTTCTAGCACTGCTTTTTCAAAAATATTTTGCAACGAGGGCATTGATGCCGGATAATCATCAACCTTCACATAAAAATAAACCACCCCATCAACCGATTTTCTTTCTATCGTCGCTGCAAGATCAAACTTTAATTGAAATCTCTCCAAATAGTCCAATAATTCAGTAGTTATCTGATCTGCTGGCAAAAGAGTTCTAGCAAATCTTTTGGCCAAGACTTCCTGAAAGCTTAATGTTCCAACAGATGCCGGATTACTATTATCCAAGGGCAGAGCCTCGACAGGACCCCTCACAACATCAGCGGGATCGTTCGGTTCACTTTCTGTATTTAATTGATGTATCATGGAAGACAGATATAAAACAACATTATTACGATATGTCTCTATTCGCTGCTGTGTAAACGGAAAATGCACATCACCAGAAAATCTGAGCAACAATCTATTTAATTGCTCACTCCTATCAACAAACAACCTGTCTTCTAATGGCGAATCTTCAAAAACCCTAGGCTTTAATTCGGTGATAATATCTTCTAGTGCTTTTTTCTGCTGGGCATCTAACGAAGTATTCTTGCCAAGACCCACAGCAACATAAGTAACGCGGATATCACCCCATATATTTCTAGATGAATAAAATTCTTCCGGACCAAACTTGTTCTTTAAAACTTCTAAATATTGCACGAATCCCGTGATCTGACCAGGACTCATGGTCATATGCTTTAATTCCCGAACGAGACTTAAAACTCTAGCATTTAGGATTTGCTCTCTCATGTAAGATTCAGCGTTAAAAGGGCCCACTTTAGATCTGTTAAGAGCCCCCATCGCCGCGTCGCCGTTATTCTTAATTTGATCGCTTAAGGACGCGATCTGGCTTCGTGTCACGGCTAACTGCTTTTCGTAAAATTCTGAAGAACCCTTTGTCTCAATCTTACTTAATATGAAACCTTCTTTAACACGCAGATTCTCTAAATTCTTTTCGATCCCTTCTAACGCCACGATCCGTAATACCCGAAGCCATTCTTGAGCTTTTTGTAATATTTCATCCGCATTCAAGTTTTCCGACCATCCAAAATCAAAATCCTGCATTCCCATTGTTTTTATCGGCAAATTACCCTGAGGACCTGTTAAATATCGACGAAGATCATTGCGGATAAAATGCCCGCCATTCCCGCTTGCTTTTGCATATACTTCTAAATTTCTCAACCTTATGATCTGAAAACCCTTCGCCCCCTGTGTTATATTGGACACCACTAGATCCTGCTGCAATGCTGTAATAGCCGGCAATATTTCGCTCGCGGACGCTTGATAGCCAGGATCATTCCTATATTTTACATACAAGTCTTTTTCTGCATCATCTTGATCAATACGCGTATCAACAACAAGCCTGAATAATGATTGGGGGGCACTGGTAATCTCCTCTGCCACTGCCGCAACGGATGCCATGTCTAAATGCACATGAGTATTAACTCCGCCGGAGAAATATTTCCGTGGCGTTGAAGTGCCTTGTGACGCATCATCTTCCTTGATATAGTTAAAAACACCCTTTTTGTATGCCTGCAAATACCGCTGATAGATCTGTTCCTTGACCGTTTTATCAGCGATATCTATCCCTTTCACTTTTTCTTTATCCGCATAAACCTGGTTCAATAGGGTTTGTTTAAGATTGGTCTTATACCATGACGCCAAAATGATCGAATTGAAGATCTGGCGCAATGGGGCGAAGTTCCGGCCGGTGTTGATTTCTTTTTCTAGTTCGGGGAGGATCACTTCACGTATAATTTGGGACGATAAGTTATGCGTTTGGTTGTTGCCCTGGGGTGCTTTCGCATTCATTGGTAGTTCGCTTGGCAGCGTGCCTGGGGACACGAACCCGTCCCCTGCGGGGTCAGGATCATGTCCCCGGGTTGGCAGCTGGTTTTTTTGGGTTGCTAAATAATCTTCTTCTAGCATGACTTTTAAATGGCTTTTGGTCACGAAGGCTGTTTGGCCGCGTTCGAATATTTCGGCTTTATCTGACATGATCCAGACTTTATTGAACGTATTGACCGGGATATTGATATTGCCATACTTCGCCTGGGTCTTTTGGTACACATTGTCCCAGAACTTTTTCCCTAATTCTTTCTCCGGATAGATCAATGATGCGGTGATCTGTTTGAGCAGATAATCTTGAGCGAGCAGGTCCCTGCCCATGTCGGTCTGTCCTAAAGCTTCCGGAACTGTCCGGTCTTTTTCATACGGGCTTAAGTTGACCCACAGATCTTTCTCGGGAATGGCGACCGTGGCCAGGAAATACTTGACCAATTTATCTCCCTCAGCCTTTAATTGTTCCCCCTGCATTTTGTCTTGGCCCGCATCAACAATGAAATCAAATAGAAAGGGGTTTTCCTTATGGATGGCCAACCCTTTTAAAATAACCGGACTATACGCCTGACTTAAACTCACCATGGTGCCGGGTTCCGGCAATCCAAGTAAGCTTTGTGCATGCGCCATTGATGTGAACGATAGATTAGAAATAGAAAAAGCAATGCTGATCAGCAAACTTATAGACCTTCTAAACATGAATAAACCCCTTTTAGGCGCCTCTTTTCCAATAAATAGAAATTCCCTTTACAATAAGGTATACCATATGCATCAAGGTAAAAAAAGGGGCAAGGGGTGTTTTTAAGGAAACGCTTTCCTGACCTAAAGGTCGGAATGTTTGTGCAACGCACGAATGGCGTACAGAGGGCGGGCTTTGATCTCCGCGTAAAGACGACCAACATATTCACCGATCAGGCCGAGGAATAATGATTGAATGCCGCCGAAAAAGACAATGGGCAATAACGTGGACGCCCATCCTAAGATGATATTTTCTTTTAATTTCATAAAAACTACCCAACAGGCAAGGACTAAAGCGACCGCGCTTGTAAAGAAACCAAAGATAGACATCAGCCGCAAGGGTTTATACGAGTAAGAGATGATGCCGTCCATCGCCAGCGCTACGAGATCTCCCGCAAAAAATTTTGTTCTTCCCATTTTGCGTGTTTGCCGCTCATAATGTACACAGGCATAATGATGGTCTAAATATAAGATCATGGCGCGGATAAAACGATCCCGTTCTTCCATGGCTTTGAATTGATCTAACAACGACCGGGCCATCAAACGAAAATCGCCGTGATTGTACACCACCTCAACGCCCATCCATTGGGAAAAACGATAAAAGAACTGTGAGAACACTCTTTTAAGCAAGCTGTCAGTGGAACGGTCTTTCCTGACCCCCAAGACCAAGTCATACCCTTCATTAAAGTAACGGATCATTTCTTCGATCTTCTCCGGCGGATCCTGAAGGTCCGCATCGATCGTCACCACCGCGTCCCCGCTAGCGGCTTCAAGCCCCGAGGTGATCGATGCCTGATATCCAAAATTACGCCGCAGATCAACGACAAGCACATGCGGGTCATTCTTGAATAAACGCAGCATCACCGCCACGGTATTGTCTTTAGAACCATTATTGACCAGAACGATCTCATATTTTTCAATGGCTTTTTGCTGCACCAAGGCAGATAAGATGCCCGTCATACGCTGATACGTTGACGGCAGCACCGCTTCCTCGTTATGACAGGGGATCACAACCGATAATGATCTTAAACTTCGGCTCATGCATTTTCCTTGAAGAACGTTTTAATAGAGGAGATCATATACTCAAGCATGGCGGTGGTGATGCCCGGATAAACCCCGATCCATATTACATCATCCGTTACACGCTGGCTGGCGCTTAGATCATCCGCCTTGCGGCAGATGATGCCCTGATATGCCGGATGACTTAAGAGATTCCCGCCAAAAAGCATGCGCGTGCCGATCTTTCTCGATTCCAAATATTGCACCAGTCTGTCACGGCCGGCCTTTTTGTCATTGACCATCATCACAAAACCGAACCAGCTGGGGACACTTTCTGCTGTTGGCGAAACAAAAGAAACCCTTCCCTCCAGCGGCGCTAAACCCTGGCGCAAGGCATCCCAATTGGCGCGGCGTGCTTTGATAAATGCCGGTAATTTCTTGATCTGGGAAACACCCAACGCAGCCTGCATATCAGTTGCTTTTAAATTATAACCAATATGAGAATAAATGTATTTATGGTCATACCCCATCGGTAATTGACCTAATTGCCAGTCGAATCTTTTGCCGCACGTATTGTCTTTTCCTGTCTGGCACCAGCAATCACGGCCCCAATCACGAAAAGATAAAATGACTTTATTTAATTGCGCGTTGTTAGTCAACACCGCGCCACCTTCGCCGGTCGTGATATGATGCGCCGGATAAAAACTCAAGGTGGCAATATCTCCGAATCCGCCGACGGATGACCCGGCATAAACCGCTCCCAGGGCGTCGCAACAGTCTTCAATGAGCCATAAATGATGTTTTGCGGCTATAGCTTTGACCGCGTTAAGATTAAATGGATTCCCTAAGGTATGCGCCAGGATAATGGCTTTCGTTCTAGGACCGATCGCGGCTTCTAAACATTGCACATCCACATTCATGGTCGCCAGATCGATATCCACAAATACCGGGACCAGATTATTTTGAATGATCGGATTAACGGTTGTGGGAAATCCCGCGGCTAAAGTGATCACTTCATCGCCGGGTTTTAGCGCTCTTTCGCCTAACAACCCTGAGGTTAACGCACTAACGGCTAGTAAATTCGCCGATGAACCGCTATTGACCAAGCAAGCGAACCTTGTTCCTGTAACTTCTGATAATGCTTTCTCAAAACCATCAGTAAAACGCCCGCTGGTCAGCCAGCCGTCTAAACAGGCATCGACCATCAGCGCATAATCATCCCCGTCCAGTACTTTACCCGATACCGGGATATATGATCCACCAGGAACAAATGGTTTGGCAGTAACCGCTTCTTGTGCAAAGGTTTTAACGTGATCTAAAATACTACTTCTTGTAATACTCATATGTTTGCTTCAACCCTTCTCTTAAACTGACCCGGGTTGAGAATCCTAATAATTGTTTGGCTTTGTTCCCGCTGCCTGAAAGGTGCACCCATTCCATCGTGCGATACGGGAGTTTTCCCCAGATCAACGGAAAAACTTGTCCGGTCTCCTCTTCCATGATCCCGACAGCTTTGCGGATGGAAACAGATTCCGACGTGCAAATATTGAACATTTCTCCCAATGCTTTGGGCTCAAAAGCACCATATAATAAGGCCCTCACCACATCATCGATATACACAAAATCACGTTCCTGTTCGCCCAAGGTCATCGGTATGGATTCTTTGGCAAGGCCGGAATGAATGATCATCGATATCAAACGCGTCTTTCCTTCCCGCGGGCCATACATATAAAATGGGCGGAACCCGACGATCGGCAGCTGATATGTTTCTGAGTAACATTTAGTCAGCATCCAGCCCGATGTCTTGCTGACGCCATACAATGTCCTGGGTCTTACCGCCGCGCTCTCTTCCCATAAATTACCATCGCCATACTCAAAACTGGAACCGATATAAATGAATCGTTTGACCTTTTTCGCCACTGCCGTTTCCAGCATCAACTGAGTGCCGTTGATATTCACCCATGACAAAATATCCCAGGTATTATCATTGGGCCTGACCCCGGCCGCCGCGGCATGGATCAGACAATCGATCCCATCCGGCAATTTTGTTTTAAACGCGTCAATGTCAGGTTGACAAAGATCTAAAGGAATAATAGTTAAACCTTCGCTATCAGGGGATAGGCGTTTAAGCAATTCAAGCGAGCGCACTTGAGCATACACACGCGCGCCCTGGGCTAAAAGGATATTGACCAATTCTGAGCCTAGAAAACCATCAGCACCGGTTATCAAAAATACCTTGCCGGGAATATTTGAAAGAATATTATTTTCGGAAGAATTCACGGTACCATCCTATGGTTTCGGTTAATGCCGCGTCCAGATCGGATAATTGACCGCAATCGACAGTGCCCCGCAACTTCGCGCTTGATAAATGCTGGTCATGGATCTCATGCACCACACTATTTTGAATGACCGGTTTTAAATGTTCTTTGCCCATTAACCGGGTGATGTGGGTGACGATCTCAATGACCGTCTTTGGCATATCATCGCTATAATTGAAAGCTTCTCCGACGGATCTACCCTGATGCGCCAATTGCGCCAGCTTCATATAAACTTCCGCCACATTCTTGACATAGACATAATCCCTAACAAAAGTACCATCGGATCGGATGATCGGCGCCTGGTCAAAGAGCAAAGACTTGATGGTTCCCGGGATCAGACGGCTAAAATTAAGGTCCCCCCCGCCGTAAATATTGCCGCAGCGCGCCACGATAACAGGCAAACCGTATGTTTGCGTATAGGAACGCGCAATGACCTCCGTGCATACTTTGGAAGCATCGTAAGGCGCGATGCCGTTAAGCGGCATGTTCTCGGTGTAAGGTAATTGGGCACTATCCCCGTAGGCCTTATCGCTGGAAGCCACCACCACGGCTTTTACAGATTTTCCCTGACGCCGGCAAGCTTCCAGAAGATTGTACGTCCCACGCACATTAGACTCGAACGTTATCCATGGTGAACTTAAAGCATTCCCAACGATGGTCTGTGCGCCTAGATGAAAGACCGTATCCGCGCCGGAAATCAGCAATGCTTTTTCAACGATCGTCAGATCTTCTAAATTCCCATAAAAACAATGCACATCCTTGTGCGCCACATGATCCAGAAAAGGCGATCTTCCATGCACATCCTGCACGAGAACGGTCACTTGCGCTCCCGCGGCGATCAATCGATGCATTAACCAGCAGCCCACCAGACCGGTAGCCCCGGTGATCAGCACACTTCGATTCTTCCAAGAATTTATTTCCATGTCTTCCACGGCGCCTGGCCCATGTCCCATTGTTGATTCAATAATTTAACATCCCGCAGGGTATCCATGCATTGCCAATACCCCTCATGCTTATACGCGTTCAATTGCCCTAAGGCCGAGATCGATTCCAGCGGTTTTTGTTCGAACATTTCAGCTTCATCGTCAATAAAGTCGAAAACCCGCGGCTCAAGGATAAAGAACCCTCCATTGATCCACCCTTCCGCCGCTTGGGGCTTCTCAGAGAAACGAACCTCCGATGCGTTCTTAAATGCCAGGTTCCCAAAACGCGCCGGCGGCCTGACCGCGGTCAGCGTCGCTGTCTTTTGATGTTTGCGGTGATGCGCGATCAATGCCTTTAGATCCACATTGCACACCCCGTCACCATAGGTCATCAGAAAGGAACCCTTTAAATACGGCTTTAATAACTTCAATCGACCGGCCGTACCGGATGTCAGCCCGGTATCCACCAGATGAACACGCCAATCCTCGGAAGGGGTCTTATTCAATGCAACTTTACCATGTTTGATATCGACGGAAAGATCGCTGTGGCGCAGGTGGTAATTGACGAAAAAATCTTTGATCATGTGCCCTTTATAACCCAAGGCAATGACAAATTCATTGAAACCGAACATGCTATAATGCTTCATGATATGCCATAAGATCGGCTTACCCCCGATCTCAACCATTGGCTTTGGTTTGGCTTCTGTCTCCTCGGATAATCGGGAGCCCATGCCTCCGGCCAAAATAACAACTTTTGTGTTTTTCATATACTTTTTTATAACACAAAGCCATTTAAAACACAACTGCTTAACAACAAAAAATGGATAGATTTTATGAAAAAACATGATAATCTTGAACGATATGAACGAAAATTCTTCTACGGAAGTGATCGCCTCAGATAAAACAAAAAATCAGCGTTACATGACCCCTGCTGGCAATACGACGATCACTGACGCCTTGGTGCTTTTCAAGAATCCTGCGATCACTAAACCGATAACCCTGATCCGCGCCCCGATCATATTCTCAAGAACCTCTTACAGCACACCAATCGCGCTGCCTATCGGGCTTGCGTATATTGCCGGCGTCCTGGAAAAAGCCAGTTATAAGGCCGTGATCATCGACTGCCCCGGCAATGCCATCGATAATATCCAGCTCACGGCAGATGGTAATTTTCA
>JANNCL010000056.1:0-5097 GCA_031386565.1 Candidatus Omnitrophota bacterium | reverse complement strand
GGTCAACCTCTCTCCCTATGAACACAATCGCATTATCAAAGATGATTGTGTTCATAGGGAGAGAGGTTGACCCATTGGTCGGCATCCGGAACGGTTAACGAGGCTAGGAAATATTTGATCAGTTTATTATATTCTTGTTTTTTTTGTTCATCATTTAAATTGCCATCGCCCTTGTGCATCAAAAAGTCGAATTGCAGGGCATTGTCGGGATGGATAATGATTCCTTTTAAATGCGCTGGGGTGAACGTCGGGCTTAAATTAACCATGGTGCCGGGAGTTGGCATGAACGGCATAACCATTTCCCCTGCATGGGCTTTGGGAATATAGAGTGAGGTACTGATAAAAGCGACAATGAGGGTAAAAGACACAGCTGTTCTGGCTTGTTTGAACATGTTCGCTCTCCATGGATAAATTTTGGGCATAGGCTCTCTTGGAAGAAAAGATACCATATAATTCTGAGAAAGCAAGTTAACGGGTGTCATAATTAAACACTACACGTTCAATCCTGACAATGTCAAACGGTATCGGACAGCCGTTATTCTATCTCGCCAAAGTGATTGATCAAAACGGTGCGGCGGAAATCGAAGATTGCTTTTAAACGGGGCGCTACCAAAAGCGGATGCACCAATTCTCCAAGGAGCCCCATGGGCAGTGAGTAGGTGACCACATCCTCGGCCCGCACACCCCCTAAGATCTTGGTAAAACGATGCAGATGATGCCAGTACGCATAAGGGCCGGTAATTTGCTGATCCACAAACTGATCCGGCTTTTGTACATCACTGATGAGCGATACCCATTTCATCGGGATACCCAACAGAGGCTTAACGGTGTAGGTGATCGTCAGGCCATCGATAATGTCTTCCGGCGGCTGTGAGGTAATGACAAACCCTAAGGACGGCGGGGTGATCCTCGCTAAATTCTTAGGGTTTGAGAAAAAAGCCCAGGCTTCTTCCAAAGTGATCGGCAGATCCTGAAATTGCTCTAAGTTATATTTTCTATTCATTGCTTTAATCTCGCCCAAATGAGCGCAACAGATCCCTCAACTGATGATATCACGCTTGTCATCATTTAAAAAACGTTTACGCGCGACTTTTGTCCGATGCGCCGCCGTCTCCACCGCTTTTGTCACCGCCTCGGCAACGCGCTTATCAAAGATGCTGGGGATGATATATTCACTGCTTAACTGATCCGGATGGATCAAATTCGCGATGGCATCCGATGCCGCGATCTTCATGGCCTCATTGATCTCTTTGGCCCGCACGTTCAATGCCCCGCGAAAAATACCGGGGAAAGCCAGCGCATTATTGATCTGATTGGGAAAATCGGAACGGCCGGTAGCAAAAATACGGCAAGCCTTGATCGCTTTATAAGGATCAACTTCGGGATCAGGATTGGACATGGCAAAAACAATGCGGTCTTTTTTCATTTTCTTTAAGTCTTCCACCGTCAAAATATTCCCCGAAGAAACCCCGATGAAAACATCGGCGCCACGCAGGGCATTCTTTAAAGTCATAGTGGATGCATCTTTATAAACGCAGGAAAACAGATCCTTAGACGCCTGGACGACATTCCGTTCATCAACATTCAACACCGCCCCTTTACGGTTGCAGGCAGACAAATCCCGCACCCCGGCAGCTAAGAGAATACGGCAACACGCGGCACCGGCCGCCCCTAAACCACTGACCACAATGCGCACTTGCGTGATATCTTTTTTGACGATCTTTAAAGCATTCTTAAGCGCGGCCAGAATAACAACCGCCGTCCCATGCTGATCATCATGCATGACCGGTATTGATAAAGACTTCTTTAACCGCTCTTCGATCTCAAAACAGCGAGGGGCGCTGATATCTTCCAAATTGATGCCGCCAAAACCGGGGGCGATCATTTCCACCGCTCGGACGATCTCATCCACATTTTGGGTGGCTAAGCAAATAGGCCACGCGTCAACGCCGGCAAATTCCTTAAAGATCATGGCTTTGCCTTCCATGACCGGCAAGGCCGCTTCCGGCCCCAAATTCCCTAAACCTAGAATAGCCGAGCCATCCGTCACTACCGCGACAGTGTTTCCTTTGATCGTCAACTTATAAACACTTTCCGGCGTCGCGGCGATCGCCTGACAAACCTTGGCAACACCCGGGGTATACGCCATCGACAATTGACTGCGAGTCTGTATGGGCACTTTATTTGAAACCTGTATCTTCCCGCCTAAGTGCAGCAGCAACACCCGGTCCGATACGGCAATGACCTTCACATTCTTTAATTTAGCTAGATCCTTAAGGATGATATCCGCGTCTTTTTCGCTAGCCACATCAAAAGTAACATCACGGATGATCTTCCCCGGGGTAACGTCCACAATATCCACTGCCCCCAGATCCGCATTGGCCGCGGCGATCAAGGTTGCTACCTTCGCGAAAACTCCCGGTTTATTGATCAGCTCCAAACGCACCGTAAATCTATTATTCGAAGAAAAAGTAGTCTTCTCCATATCTAGAACTCCCCTCTATCAAAAGCATTTTATAAATGAACCACATCGCCTGCGTCAATAAATACACATAAACACATGCGATTATCTTAAATTAAAAAATATAGTCTTATAGTTTACACCAACAACTAAGAAAGTCACTTCAAATTAATGTCTGACGTCACGACCGTTGCATAAGCATCATTAAAAAGAACCTTCCGGCCATGCACCACAATATAAGACTAGAAAATAAGTACGTTAAGAACCGCAGCATCACATGATTAAAAGTGCAGTGAATAAAACTATGCGCCGCCCTTAAAGCGGCAAAGGCCCATGCCATGGACAAAAAACATATATCGGCACGATCCGTTAACAGCAAGAATGTTCACAACGCATAAAAGATCACCGGAAGCTCAAACAAATTCTTAAGATTATCCGACGGACACATGACATCCATCGGGGCGCTGCTGGCAAAAACCCTGGCATCCTTCAGATCGCTTGTTTTGATATTGTTCTGGCGGAAATATTGAAGACGTTTATAGAACATGAACGACCAAACACAAAAAGTCACCGTGAACATCGTCATAGCCGGGTAAAGGATATTGAAAGTATGTGTCATTATTTTTTCCCCATTGTCATTAACATTTCCTTTAAGAATACAGCGTTCTTGGCTGTGTTATCCCGTAGATCACTTTGGGTAAAATGAGCTTTGCCTAAAGTCTCATTCTCCAGCAGAAGCAGATATTGCGCTCTTTCCTTGATCGCAAAACGGGATAGCAATGCACTGGCCAGCGTCGAATTCAATGAGCGAAAATCCACGAAAATAAACTTTTCCTTTAACGCATTGTTATAAAAATCATCGAAATTCTTCACGAACATGAAATCCGCCATCGGAACGAACGGGGCACCCGGCGCCCTTTTAGTTTCCACTAAATAGGCTGTATCATCCGCGCTGATCAAAAAGACCCGCGTCCCCGCTTTAGTATGTTGCTCGATCAGTGCCCTGTCCGCTTGAGGCATCGAAAAAGCGAACATAGGGTCCGTCGATCTAGGCAAAAACAGTCCTGAGAAGAACTGTCCGGGTGAATGAAGTAGATGGGGCAGCTGGAACGTCTGAGTTGAATTCAGATAAGACCTGATCCCCGCGTGAATGCCGCGATCTTTTTCGGAAGGATCATAAATTAAAAACAAGATGCCACCTAAGACTATTACCTTCCAGCACGTTTTATTGCCACAACGCTGCAAGACGCTCCGGGAAAACCAGAACCCGAGCACGATCAACAGCACATAACCGTCCCCAAAGAAATGCTGAGACGCGGTCTGATTAATAAACTTGAGCTTCACCATGGCCGCGAAAACCGCGATCATCAGCAATCCACGGTAAAATATATTCCCGCGATCCTTAAAAGCAAACACGATCGTGCCCACAACGATCACATTGGAGCAAATATTCATAAAAAGATGCAGCGGTGTAAATGACCAATGTACTTTTACCGACGCATAACCGCTCGCAAAGATGCGCATGTATTTGATCATCTCGCTGTAGTCCACCTTCATAAAAGACGCCCCATAAACCACAGAGCCAAGGGCAGCAAAGGCCAGCACACTAAAAAAGACGATCACCGCGGCATCACCTAAATTCTTATGCCACGCCCTGCCCGGCGTCAAAATGACCACACCCAGAACGCACACCAGGCAAGCGATCCCGGTATCATTGATCCAGAACAATGAAAGTCCTAAAGACAAACACAACAATGCCGTCGAAAGCATTTGCCCGGGTTTTTGCAGATAATTTAAAGCAAAGATCCATGCCAGCGGCACAAAAGCATGTCGATATACACCGACGGATGGGACGCCGAGTGTTGCCTCATAAAACAATCCCCCTGGCTCCTCATAGGTCAGAAACTGAAGAGCGACTGCCGAAACCAACACCACCGAAGCAGCAAACGTATTTTGATAAAACCGCCGCAGAAAAATGAACAAACAAAAAAAGAAAAAGAACTTCACCCATGCATTGTATATATTGATGTTGGCGATCGTTCTTGGGTAAGTATCCGCGAAGAACAATGCGCTGACAAAACTCTGGGCTAATCCATATTGCACAGAGAAATCTTTTCCCGGCGCCAACCGCTCCTGCGATAGCTGATACAATCCGGGCCCCACAAAAAAAGTCGGCCGGTGATAATCAAAAAGACCTAATCGCTCCGACACCGTCGAGCGCGGGGCGAATACCGCCATCAGACATAACAACACGATCACATACTTGCCCCATGAAGGGAATACCCTCATTACATTAGAGGGCAGTACAGGTTGCGGCTCAGGCGCCGCAACATCATCTTTCTCCTTTTTAAAACCTTTCACCGCAAAGATGGCAGCAGTTAGGAATATCAGAATAAACGGCAGCGTTGATAGCAGCGCTGTGACTAAAGAACCAGCCAACTCATCATTTTGAGTATAAAATTCCCCCGGGCTTATGCTCTTGATCATCGTCATGGTCGCCCAATTCAATGCCGAGACCAACGCCAGGATACCCACCACGATCGGAACATACGCCTTTATAAAACGCTGCCCATAAAGCCCCAGAAACCCGAAACCAAACCCAAAAACCACACACCAACGATAAAAATTCGCCTCAC
>JANNCL010000014.1:0-1807 GCA_031386565.1 Candidatus Omnitrophota bacterium | reverse complement strand
ATGTGTTTGGTTCGATCAAGGAAATGACAGAACGCATCGTTTTTCATTATGAAGAATAAATTCGATCATATCCTAATCTTGTACAAGAATAGTACTTATGCCAGCTACTTTTTAACTGAAAGCAAGCGGTTGGCGATGCTTAAGGGGTTATTTAATTCTTCTGAAGTGGAGCGTTTCAAGAAAACTCATGAAAATCATTTTGGTGCGTTGTCTTATATCGAGGCTGTTTTAAAAGCGCGTAACTTAAAGTACACGAAGATCTGTCGCGGTACCGCTTTTAATTATAATAAATATAACCTTGTGATCACTGTCGGCGGGGATGGTACTTTTTTGGAAGCGGCCAGGAATTTAGAGGGTCAGCTGATCTGGGGGGTCAATTCCGATCCGGCGTGGAGCGTGGGCAGGTTTTGCAGCGGGAATGCTGATAATTTTGAAGTGATGCTGCAGAAGGTTCTTGACGGGAAGTTTAAGCCGAAACGATTTAATCGTCTGAGTGTTTCTTTCTCTGATGGGACGCAGGAGATGCATGTGTTGAACGATCTCTTGATCTGTCATCAAAGCCCCGCGGCGCTGAGCCGATATTATATCAAGATCGGTAAAATACGGGAAGAACAGCGTTCATCGGGACTATGGATATCAACAGCGGCGGGTTCTTCCGGCGGCATTTATTCGGCGGGTGGTAAATTATTGCCGCAGGAAAGTACTATGATGCAATACCGGCCGCGAGAGCTTTTCCGTGCATGGGGCGGCAAGTATCACCATGTTGGCGGTGTCATGGCATCCAATAAAAAGATCGAATTAACATCCCTAATGAGAGAAGGGGTTGTTTTCGTTGACGGCTCACATGTGTGTTTGCCTTTTTCTTTTGGGGCTTCTTTGGTAGTGAAGCGTTCCCCTCATCCGTTACGAGCAGTGATATGACGCAAGCGGTTCTTTTAGTCAGTCATGGTAGCCGTTCATCAAAGACAATTGACGAAGTCGCCGCGCTGGTCAATGACCTTAAAGCCCGTACGGGCATTGCGATTTTTGAATATGCTTTTTTAGAAGTTGCTGATCCGACTATCCCTAAAGGGCTGGATTCTTGTGTCGCTAAGGGGGCGGACGATGTGATCATCCTTGTTAATTTTCTAAACGCTGGCCGTCATCTTAATGAGGATATACCCCAGATTATTGCGGACGCAAAGAAGAGGCATCCCAACGTCAGATTTCGCTTGTCGGGCCCGATCGGGCAGCATGCACGTATTCCTGAGCTTTTTGTTGATCTCATTAAACATGCCTAAAACTTTTGCCCCGCTTTTACTTAAATGGTATTCCCTTCATAAGCGTGATCTGCCGTGGCGGCATACGAAGGACCCGTATAAGATATGGGTTTCTGAGATGATGCTGCAGCAAACTACGGTTAACACGGTGATCGCCTATTACGAGCGATGGTTTCATCATTTTCCTACGTTGGAAGATCTTGCGAAGGCGCGCATTGAAAAGGTGCTGAAAGCATGGCAGGGCCTGGGATATTATGCCCGCGCGCGCAATTTGCATAAAGCGGCACAGATCGTTCTTAAACAGCATGACGGTCATTTGCCTCGGGATCCTCAGATGGTGCGGGCATTGCCTGGTTTTGGTCCTTATGCAACTGGTTCGGTGTTAAGCATTGCTTATGATCTTCCACTAGAGATCATTGATGCGAATGTCCGCCGGGTTTTTATGAGAATTCTAACCTTAGATGGTTTTGCGGATACAACGCAAGATGTTGCTATCAGTGCTTATCTAAAAAAAGTATTTCCCAAAAATAAAGCCGGTGATTTTAATC
>JANNCL010000314.1:0-4416 GCA_031386565.1 Candidatus Omnitrophota bacterium | reverse complement strand
GGTCCGATCAAAGGATTCGCGGTCACATTATCCGTCGGTTTACTTGCGTCTTTATTCAGTTCTATCTATGTCACTCGCGCTTTATTCATCTGGCTGACAACAGGTGGAATGATCAAGAAACTACCGATGATGCATATTTTTTCTAAACCTAATTTCAACTTTCTGAACAAGAAATATATTTGTTTCGCTTTATCGGCTTTTCTTTTAGCTTATGGCGGTTTTCATTTCTTCAGCAAAAAAGATACGGCCTACGGCATTGACTTTGCCGGCGGACAAATACAAGAATTCAAGTTTGCTAAAGCGATCGAAGCAGATAAGATCCGTGCGATCTTCAATGAAGGTAAGCTAAGTCACGCGGTCATCCAAACATTCGCCAACGCGCCACAAAATGTGATCATCAGAACCCCGGAAGATTCCAATGTTTTGGTTGAGAAATTATTTAAGACCAAGATGTCGGATAATAAATTTGAAGTGCTGCGTATTGAAAAAGTGGGGCCAGTAGTTGGTCAGTCATTGCGCACCAAAGCCATTTACGCGATCGTTCTTGCTTTATTGGGCATGCTCATTTACGTGGGCATTCGCTTCAAGCACTTCGATTTTGCGCTAGCAACGGTAGTGGCGATCTTTCATGACGTTCTGATCACGTTATTTGTGGTGGTCATGATGGGACGGCAGGTCGATCTGCTGGTTGTGACCGCGCTCATGACAGTGGCGGGGTATTCGATCAATGATTCGATCATTATTTACGACCGTGTTCGGGAGAACGTTCCAAAAGCGCGTAATAAGACATTGGGAGAGATCATCAATGACAGTATTAATCAAACGCTGGGACGCACATTCCTGACGACTTTTGTAACGTCATTGTCTGTTCTGGCTCTGTATTTCTTTGGCGGAGAGGTCTTGAACACATTCGCTTTAGTTTTAATGTTGGGATTTTTATTCGGTACATATTCTACGGTTTATATCGTATCTCCGTTATTTTTGATATGGCATGGCAATAAAAAGTGGTAATGCGTCTACTGTTGCGTTCGCATCCTTAGAATTCCTTGTTGGCCAAAAAGTCAATATCGAAGAGGTTATTCAATCATTCGTCACCTTTGGATTTATCCGGGTGACGAATGTGTTTAAAGAAGGTGAATTTGCCGTACGCGGCAGTATCATTGATATATTCCCTGACAATTTTGAGATACCGCTACGCCTGAATTTAGATGATGATACCATTGAAAGTATATGCGGTTTTGATCCGCATACCGCCTTGATCATCGATAAACACGGGATAGTTCTGATACTCCCATTCAAGAAGACCGAATTACCATTCTCAGCGGAAACACCGCTAAATAATTTCGTTGATATCAGTGCTGGTGATTATGTGGTGCATAATCATCATGGCATTGGACGTTTGATCGGCATTAAACCGTTAGAACTTGATCCCCAAAAAAGGGATCATTTGATCATTGAGTATAAAGACGGCGATAAACTTTTTGTGCCCAAGCATGACATTCATTTGGTCCAGAAATATGTATCATTTACCAGGCGCCCCGCCAAGCTCCATAAGCTAGGCAGTAAAGAATGGGAGAGTACCCGCAAGACTGTTGAGAAAAAATTGCGGTTGATGGCGGCCGAATTATTACGAACGCAAGCCCTGCGCGCGCAATTGGTGGGATTTGCTTTCGCACAGGATACTACTTGGCAAAAAGAATTTGAAGCACGCTTTCCATTTAAAGAAACGCCGGACCAGTTGGTCGCCACTGCTCAGGTCAAAGCAGATATGGAAAGCCCAAGACCCATGGACAGGCTTATTTGCGGAGATGTTGGTTACGGCAAGACAGAAGTAGCGTTGCGTGCCGCTTTTAAAGCGGTCATGGATCACAAACAGGTGGCGATCTTGGTGCCGACCACCATTCTAGCCGAACAGCATTATTTTAATTTCCAAAAACGTTTGAAAGATTTTCCTGTTAATGTTGGCATGCTCTCCAGGTTCAGGACCAAGCATGAGCAGAAAATTATTATTGCAGATCTTAAAGAGGGAAAAGTAGATATTGTTATCGGTACCCACCGTTTGCTTTCTAAGGATATCAATTTTAAAGATCTGGGTTTAGTGATCATTGACGAAGAGCAGCGGTTTGGCGTTCGTTCTAAAGAAAAATTAAAACAATTCCGGTTATTAGCGGATGTCCTGACCTTGTCGGCGACGCCAATACCGCGCACCTTGTATATGTCTTTATCTGGCGCCAGGGATATGTCGGTGATCACCACACCGCCAACGAATCGTATCGCGGTCAAGACGGAACTCATCCCTTATGATGAAGATATAATCGGCAAAGCCATTCATGCTGAATTGAAACGTAAAGGACAAACATTCTTTTTACATAATCGAGTAGAAAACATTGAGGTAATCGCGGATAATATACGTAATTTAGTCCCGGAAGCACGGGTCGCGATCGGACATGGTCAAATGAGTCCTCGTGTGCTTGAACAAATTATGTTAAAATTCCTCAAGCACGAGGTGGATGTGCTGGTATGCACAACGATCGTTGAGTCAGGCATTGATGTTCCGGCCGCCAACACTTTGATCATTAACCGGGCGGATAAATTTGGTTTGGCCGACCTTCACCAGCTGCGCGGCCGTGTGGGACGTATGGATGTACAAGCATATGCGTATCTGATCGTGCCATCCAAATACGCGTTGTCACCTGAATCTAAGCAGCGTTTAAAAGCGATCGAAAAGTTCAGCGGTCTTGGTTCCGGTTTTCATATAGCTTTTGAAGACCTGCAAATAAGGGGCGCGGGTAATTTATTAGGGACGGCGCAGCATGGTTTTATCGCGTCGATCGGGTTTGATCTGTATTGCCGTATGCTCAAAGAATCGGTTGAGTTATTAAAGAAAGAATTGGAGATGACACAACATGAAAAATAGGATATTCCCCTTGTTCGCGGTTTTGATGTGTATTGCGGCTCCTGCCGTCTTCGCAAAGCCATTGAATGATTCCATTGTTGCCATTGTCAATAATGATGTGATCACGCTGAAAGACCTCAAAGATTATGTCAGTAGTATTTACCGTCAATTGAAAGTGGAGAACCATGCTCCCTCTGAGATCAAAGAGATCATGAAATCCTATGAAGAAAAAGGGGTTAATCAGCTAGTCGAGGATCGATTGATATTAGCCGCTGCCAATGAAAAAGGGTTGGTGATCCGTGAGGATATCATCCGTAAAAGATTAGCGGAGATCCAAACACGCTATAAAAGTGAGGATGATTTTATCAAGGGTTTGGATTCTCAGGGCATGACGCTCAATGACTTAAAGTTAAAGATGACAAATCAACTAAAAGCCCGATATATCGTAGACATTGAGGTCAAACAGAAAGTTTTTGTTAATCCCCAGGATGTAACGGCGTATTATACGGAGCATTCAAAAGATTTTACTCGTAAAACAAAATACAGCCTGCAATCGATCTATATTTCTTTTGATGGTGGTAAGCAGGAAGCGCGCAATAAGGCGGCGGAAGCCCGGGCGAAACTTGCCGCCGGAGAAGATTTTGAGACTGTTTTCAAGCAATATTCCCAATCGCCATCGGTAGGCAGCATTGAACAGGGCCAAATGGTCCCTGAGATCGAAAAGGAGATCTTCGCGCTGAAGGTTGAGGAAGTATCCCAGCCTGTGGAAGTTGACGGCGGTATCTATGTGTTTAAAGTTGTGGGTGTTCTCCCGGGAAGGGTAGAAACACTACAGGAAGTCAAAGATCAGATTCAAGATAAACTTTATGACGAGTTTTTTCAGACTAAATTTAAAGAATGGATCGATAAGCTCCGCAGAAAGAATTATGTCGAGATCAGGGATTAATCCAATGCTTAAAGTCATTGGCATCACATTGGGCGATCCTCAAGGGATCGGTGCCGAAGTGATCCGTAAGGCTTTGCTTTCGATACAAGGGAGGGCTAAAACATCCATTGTGCTGATTGGCGACCGCAAATTATTCCGAGGACTAGCTTACCCGATTGTTGATGTTGCCTATAACGATCCAGGAGAGGGTTCTTTGAAGTTCCTGCAGCGCGGCATTGATCTGATCAAAGAAGAGGTCATTGATGCCCTGGTGACAGCGCCTTTATCAAAAGAACGGGTAAGCCGTTTTCAGAAAGGTTTCTGCGGACACACGGAATATCTAGCGGATGCTTTTAATGTAAAACGTTTTGATATGATGTTCATATCGCCCAAGATGCGATTATCGTTAGTAACCCGCCATGTCCCTCTTAAGGATGTCCCCAAAATGATCACAAAAGATGCCGTCTTTGCTTCTATTGAACTGATGGATGAAACTTTACGTGAACATTTTGCTGTAAATGAACCTAAGATCGCTGTTTTAGGGTTAAACCCGCATGCCGGAGAGAATGGATTGATAGGGAAAGAGGATAGCAAG
>JANNCL010000299.1:0-8110 GCA_031386565.1 Candidatus Omnitrophota bacterium | reverse complement strand
AATAGTGTCGTTTCTCATAAATATATTTATCACAAAGGTTTAAGAATAATCATTTAACTTTGAAAAATTTAAAGCCTTTTCTTGTTTGAATTAATTCTAAGTTGTTCTAATTCAATGATAGCGAGAAACGACACCATTTATTCGCTTTTCTTGCCATCTTTAGTTATAATGGCATAAACGCGGAGGGGTATGTTCTACGGTGAAGTATTTAAAGTATTAAACAAAGCGAAGGTTAAATATGTTGTTGCCGGAGGCACAGCTGTTGTGTTGCATGGCTATACGCGTTTTACCAGCGACCTCGATCTCATCGTACTCTTGGACGAAAGTAACCTTGATAAATTCTATTCCGCTTTAAAGACAATTAATTATTCCCCCAAAGTGCCCGTTACTAAAGCTCAATTTATTGATAAGAAACAACGGCAACAATGGAAAAAAGAGAAAGGCATGATTGTTTTTTCATTTGTCAACACCCAGCCTCCGTTCCAACTCATTGATATGTTCGTTGATGAACCAATCAAATTTGAAGAAATTTACAAGCAAAAGAAGATCGTCCGAGTTAACAACCTCTCCATTCCTTTGATCGGAATCGACCACCTGCTTAGACTCAAGAAAAAAGCAAGTCGTGGAAAAGACCTGGATGACATCGTCCAATTAAATGAAATTAAACGCATTCAGCAGAAATAAAGCCATGACCTCCAAAAAAAAGAAAAAATACACGATTTACGAACATTTAGAGCATTATGTCAAGAAAACAACTTATGCGCACCGATTACAATGGCTTGAAGAGGCTAATAATTTTGTGCGTTCTATCTCAAAAACAAAAAGTGTAGCGACTCCCGATAGTTAATAATTGTTGCGTAACCTCTTTAATTTAAAATTCTTCCAAGCCAAAATAAATTAAAAAACACCCTGTTGCGGCAGTCAACGGGGTGTTTTATGTGTTATACTGATAGAAGGAAGTGCGGCATCGCGTGGTTTTAAGGAATGACACGGATTGTGGTTGTTTCTTTGAAAGGCGGTGGTCGAATATGAAGATATTAATTGCGCTGCTGGTTTTGGCCATTAGTTTTTCCACTTCTATCTGCAAGGCGGATATCGTTTTAAGACCGATCATCATTACTTCAGAAAAAGTCACCGTTGACCATCCTTTACCTCAACAAGACAGCGCTTCTCACTCCATTGCCGGCAGGGCACAAACAGCTGTATTTACACCTGAGGCGGGCTCCCGGGATTTTGCCAGCATCTATGATCGTGTTAATGATGCCCAGCATCTTGAGGATCTGCGGCCCATTTTATCGGATAGATATTTTCAGTTGTTGAAGGCAAAGGTTAAGTCAGGTGTCTCACAATATATGGTCCTTGCGATGATCCAGGCGATGCGTCCTTCTGCCGCGCGTATCTTTGAGACGCATATTAAGGGTTCATCGGCGGAACTAATGGTGGCCGGGTCATCTAAAACGGGTGCAATGCGGGGGCTGATCCATTTGGTCAAGAAAGATGATTTCTGGAAAATTGATGATGAAAGTTGGTACGCAGAGGGAATAGAGCCGCTTTATCGGGGCGGCCTGGTCGACAGCAATGAACATCTTTTATCGGCTAAAACGAAGTTTCGTAGCGATGCGCCAGCAGGGCTGATCGAACGGGTTTCACCGCATTATGCGATCAAAGACAGCCTATTGTCATTGACAAAGGTTTCCCAAGGGGTACGCAAAGAGTCCTTGATGTTCGTATTCTTGATGAACAAGGACAAGGATACGGCCGGGAAGGGCAAGGATAAAGAAAGATCCAAGGTGGTTTTAAGTCAGAGTAACCGCAATCACATGCACTTGATGTGGACCGGGTCGGCAAAGTTATTACCCAAACAAATGATCGTAGAGGGGGAGTATCCTATGGATTTCTCTATTGCTAAATATGCCGATGGCTTTGCCTCAGATGAATGGAACCTGGTCTTGCCCAATAAGAAACCGCGCGAAGTGATGATTTCATTACTTTGGACATTCTAGGGCCACATAAATAGTTTCCCTTGACGCTTTTGCCTTCCGCGGGTATAATTTCACAACTTAAAAGATTAAAACATCAAGCGGCCGGGGCCGCGCAACAAGGAGGAAGTACGTTGGCTATCGTTAAAGAAAAGAAAACAGAAGTAATTAACCGCTTCAAGACACATGCGAAAGATACGGGTTCCGCACCTGTACAGATCGCTGTGTTGACCGAACAGATCAACCTGCTTAACATGCATTTCAAATCCCATAAGAAGGATTTTCATTCCCGTCGTGGATTGCTTGTGTTGATCGGCAAACGCCGCCGTCTTTTGGATTATCTCCAAAGCATTGATCCTAAGAAATACGAAGAAACCATTAACAAGCTTGATTTACGCAAGTAAAAAGCTTTTATAAAATTTAAGGATCCATTATGCAAACGGCACGCGTCCAAACCGCTTTTGGCGGACATCAACTTATTATTGAATCAGGTAAATTAGCAAAATTAGCCGGTGGCGCTGTCACCGTAACCGTCGGCGGTACCGTAGTTCTGGTCACCGCGACCATGGCGAAGAAAGCCAAAGAAGGCCAAGGTTTTTTCCCTTTAGCTGTTGAATATCAAGAACGCACCTACGCTGCCGGTAAGATCCCTGGCGGTTTTTTCAAGCGTGAAGGCCGTCCTTCGGAACGTGAAGTTTTAGTTTCACGTTTGATCGATCGTCCGACCCGCCCTCTATTCCCTGAAGGATTTTTAAATGAAGTGCAAGTGGTGGCGACGGTTTTAAGCCACGATGGTGAAAATGATCCAGATATCTTAGCGATGATCGGTTCTTCCGCGGCGCTCATGATCTCGGATATTCCTTTTGACGGTCCTATCGGTGCGGTGCGTGTCGGTCTTATCGATGGTGAATTAGTCGCGAACCCGACATTTGCCCAGCGTGCGAATAGCACCATGGACTTAGTCATTGCCGGTTGGGGTGATGGGATCATCATGATCGAAGGCGAAGGCGATCAGGTTCCGGAAGCCAAATTCCTGGAAGCAATGAAGTTAGCGTTAGATACTCAAAAAGCATACCAGGCCATTCAAAAAGACCTGCAAAAACAGATCGGTAAGCCAAAGAACGCAATTACCGTGAAGCAGCCTAATGAAGCCTTTGTTAAAAAAGTACGTTCATTAGGTTTCGATCGTTTGCAAAAAGCATACACCACGATCGCGGACAAAGCGGAACGTGAAAATGCTGTTAATGATATCATGGCCGATCTAAGCAAAGATATGACCATTTATGCCGATTGTGCCAAGGCCGAAGGCGAAGTATTCACTTCCGGCGATGTCAATGCGGTCTATGAAGTCTTGCAATATGAAGTCATTCGTAATAATGTTTTCCAAAAACAGCTGCGCGCCGATGGCCGTGGTTTAAAAGACATCCGTCCGATCGACTGCGAAGTCGGTGTTCTGCCCCGCACGCATGGTTCTTCATTATTCACCCGCGGTCAAACCCAGAGTCTGGGTGTGGTGACCTTAGGGACCAAGGATGATGAGCAATTGATCGAGTCTTTGGAAAGCCGTATCTATAAAACGTACATGCTGCATTATAATTTTCCTTCATTCTCTGTCGGGGAAACAAAGCGCATGGGTTCACCCGGACGCCGCGAGATCGGTCATGGGGCATTGGCCGCGAAAGCGATCAAATATGTGATCCCGACACGTGAAGATTTTCCTTATACCATCCGTATTGTTTCTGAGATCTTAGAATCGAACGGTTCTTCTTCCATGGCTTCAGTGTGTGCCGGTTGTTTGGCGCTCATGGATGCGGGCGTGCCGATCAAGGCAACGGTTGCGGGTATTTCCGTTGGTTTGATCTCCGATGCGACCAAGACTGTTTTGATCACCGATATCATGGGTCTGGAAGATCATTTCGGCGACATGGATTTTAAGGTGGCGGGCAGCCGCACCGGTGTCACCGCGATCCAATTGGATCTGAAGATCAAATCATTGTCCATGGATCTAATTGAGAGGACCGTGGCTCAGGCAAGAGAAGCAAGGCTTAGCATCTTGGATAAGATGGAAAAAGCCATGCCGGCACCGCGTAAAGAATTGTCGCAATACGCACCGCGCATTGTGACCATCCAGATCCCTCAAGAAAAGATCGGCGAGGTTATTGGGCCAGGCGGTAAAACGATCCGTAAGATGATCGAAGAGACCGGTGTTACCTCGATCGATATCGAAGAGGACGGTAAAGTTATTATCGCTTCTCCAAACGGCGAATCGCTGGACAAGGCTTATGCCATGATCAAAGGCATGACCCACGAACCCGAAGTCGGAACAATTTTCGACGCGACCGTCAAGCGCATCATGAATTTCGGTGTGTTCGTCGAGTTCTTACCCGGCCGTGAAGGTTTAGTGCATGTGTCTGAATTAGCGAATAAATTCGTGAAAGATGTTAATGAAGTTGTTAAGGTTGGCGATCAATTCAAAGTCAAGCTTGTCGAGAAAGATGAGCAAGGCCGTTTTAATCTAAGCAAAAAACAAGCAGAATAAGTCTACCGGTCATCGATGCCGCAATCTTGATTATTTTAATTAGGGTTGCGGCATCTGTCACCAAACTCCTATGAAGCTTGAACATCTCAATGAGATCAAAGGGATTGTCCTCCTAGGCATTAGCCTTTTATTACTGGCGAGCCTGCTTTCTTTTTCTCCGCATGATCTTCCGTGGTATACGTCAGCCCCCTATGTCCCGGCTCATAATTTGATCGGTATTGCAGGCGCTTATTTGGCGGGGATCGTTTATTTTATCCTGGGTTATAGTGCTTTTGCGCTGGTCGTGTTCGGTTTCTTTATCAGCTGGAATAAATTCACCTCGCGCGATATTCAATGTTCTTTCCCGAAATTCCTCAGTTTAGTCGTTTTATTGGTCGTGGTCAGTTCTTTACTTGCCATGATCTTTTCGCTCGATCATCATGAACAGTTCAAGGCTGCCGGATTGGTCGGGATCGTTTTTAGTGATTTCCTGCAAAAATATTTAAGCCCGGTCGGGGCTGTGATCACTTTGATCATTTTAGGGTGTTTGGCACTGGTAGTCACGGGTGAGTTCATGGTGTCGCCTTTCGTGGTCTGGCTGGCAGGATTTGTTAAGGATGGTATCAGCACATTATTCGGAAAGATCAAGGAATTGCCGCGTACGGCGCCCGCGGGAGTTAAGCCAAAGGCTGCGGTTGTTCAAAAGAATGTTGAATTCAATGAAAAAGATTTTGCCGGATTGACGGGGCCAGCAGAGAATAAGCCAAAGAAGGATGTTGTGCTGCCTCCGGCCGCGATCCAGGCAAATAAACCGGCTGGTCCCAATATTCACATCGTCGCACCGCAAGAGCAGCCCAAACCAGCCGTTGATATCAAGCCTAAGGTGGTGGGTGAATATCATTTACCGTCCCTGGAATTATTGAAGGATGCGCCGGTGGTTCCGGAAAGCAAGATCCAGGAGACGCTAAAGAACGGGGCGAAGATATTAGAAGAAACATTGGAAGATTTCGGGGTCAATATCAAGGTCGTGGATATAGAACGCGGACCGGTGATCACCCGTTATGAATTACAGCCGGCTCCCGGTGTTAAGATCCAAAGCATTTCGTCTTTAGCGGACGATATCGCGTTAGCGTTAAGTGCACCGGCCGTGCGTATCTTGGCGCCGATCCCCGGTAAGAATCGCGTGGGTATCGAAGTGCCCAATGGTGCGACGGCGGCGGTCTTCTTAAAAGATGTGCTATCACAAGAACAATATCGCGCCTCAAAATCAAAGTTGACATTGTGTATCGGAAAAGACACATCCGGAAAACCCTTATTCGCGGATCTGGCGGATATGCCGCATTTGCTGGTCGCGGGAACGACAGGCTCCGGTAAGACCGTGTGTTTGAATAGCTTGATCATGTCTATTCTTTTTAATGCTTCCCCTTCAGAAGTAAAATTCATCATGGTCGACCCTAAAATGGTCGAGCTTGTACCCTATAATGATTTACCGCATTTGATCACGCCGGTCATCACCGATGCCAAGAAAGTTAATCCGGTACTTAATTGGCTGGTCGGAGAAATGGAAAATCGTTATAAGACCCTGGCTAAAGAACAGGTGCGTAATATCAAGGGGTATCATGCCAAGGGTCTGCTCATGCCGTACATAGTGGTCGTTGTCGATGAGTTAGCTGACCTGATGCAGGTTTCCGCTAAAAGCGTTGAAGGGGCCATTGCCCGTTTAGCGCAATTAGCACGCGCGGTGGGTATCCATTTGATCTTAGCCACGCAGCGTACCTCGGTGGATGTTATTACAGGGGTCATCAAGGCGAATTTTCCGGCGCGGTTGTCCTTTAAGGTGGCCTCGAAAGTGGATTCCCGTACCGTGCTGGATGCCAACGGCGCGGAGAACTTGATCGGTAAAGGGGACCTGTTGTTCATGAAGCCCGGCGACAATAAACCGACCCGCGGGCAATGCTGTTATGTATCCGACGATGAGATCAATGGTGTGATCGCCTATATCAAAACACAGGGCAATCCGGATTATAATGACCAGGTGTTAAAGCCTCAGGCCAATACAGGCGCAGGAAGTCTGGAAGATAAAGATGAGATGTACGATGAAGCGGTCAAGGTGGTCATTGAGACTAACCAGGCTTCAGTAACCATTTTACAGCGACGATTACGTTTAGGATATTCCCGCGCGGCCCGTTTAATTGATATGATGGAACAATACGGGATCGTAGGCCCCTATGCCGGAAGCAAGGCGCGTGATATTTTAGTTGACCGCGAGAAGTGGTTGTTAGAAAATGCAGGGAGCGTACAAAACAATGACCCAGCAAACAAGCCAACATAATTCAGTCTTAAAAGATGCCCGCGAAGCCAAAGGCCTGACCTTGGAGATCGTCCATGAGTCGACTAAAATACCTATGGATGCGCTCAAAGCCATTGAGCAGGGTTATTCTACCCGTATTTTGACGCCGTTCTACTACAAAGGTTTCATCAAGATATACGCGGAATTCTTAGGGCTCAATGTTGAAGAGGTTTTAAAAGAGTACCATTTGGACCAAAAAGCCGCGCCGAAAGTCGTAGCGGCACCTGTGAAGAAACAAGTCAAGATCAATAAACCTCACCAGGTCATTGAAAAATCCCAGCATGTGATGACGGGTTTGAACAACCGTAAGAACCGCAATCTTTTTTCAAGGGTATTGTTAGTCGTTGCGGCGGTTGTGTTCGTTGTGATCATGATAAAATTCATTATTCCCCATATCAAGTTCCCAAAATTCAAAAAAGAGCAGCGCGTACAAGTACCCGTGATCGAGAAAGAGACTAAGGATATCAAGGAAAATAAAGATAAGCTGCCGTTCAAATTGATCCGGGCTGAGAGTAACAATCTGAAGGTTGGTTTATCGGTACGGGCGGTCAAAGATAGTTGGATACAGGTCAAGGTGGATGGGAAAGTGGTCTATGCCATGACGGTCAGCAAAGGGACCATGGAGAATTGGACGGCATATAATCAGATCGAATTGTCCGGTCGAAATATCAATGAGCTGGACCTGGAAGTCAACGGTAAACATTTAGGCTCGCTTGGTTCATCCGAGCGGGGAGCGAAAAAAGCAGTGATCACCCGTCAGGGTCTAACGGTTAAAAAGTGAGCATGAAAACAACAACGGATCTGCGTAAAGAACGTTTAGGCGCCGGCCAAAAGGTCGGCGTTATTAATTTAGGCTGCGCCCGCAATTTGGTCGATGCCCAGATGCTGTTGGGTCGTTTGAAAAAGAACGGACACCGCATTGTAGACAGTGATCAGGCACAAACCGTGATCGTGAATACCTGTTCGTTCATTGAAGAAGCACGCAAAGAATCTGTTGATACTATCTTGGATCTGCTGGAATTAAAGAAACAAGGCAAGATCAAGAAAGTGATCGTCGCCGGCTGTTTGGCGCAGCGCTATGGCAAAGATCTGGCGGATGAGTTCAAAGACGTAGACGCTTTTATCGGTACACCGACGCTTAATCGTGATCAAGCACAGGAGCAAGTGCAGTTGACCCCGCAGCATTTCGCGTATGTGAAGATCTGCGAAAGCTGTTTTAATGCCTGTTCCTTTTGCGCCATCCCTAAGATCAAAGGCAAATTC
>JANNCL010000262.1:0-3663 GCA_031386565.1 Candidatus Omnitrophota bacterium | reverse complement strand
AATTAACCGAACTTAAACCTTTTGCCATCAAATGCAATAGGATATTGAATAATGCAAAAATGACCAACAGGGCACAAAAAGCTAAGAAATAAACAGCAATATTATCCACGATGCGCCGTCTAGCCCGGGTGATCTTGAATATTCTTTCGACTTCCGCTTTGATAACAGCGTCGGTTATCTTTGGGTGACTGACCATATCAAAAACCTTGCTATTAAATTAACAACGATGGATACGATAAAAAGGACTAAGGCTATTTCGATCAAGGCCGCGGTGTATAATTTCCCGGAAGCTTCGGCGAACTCATTGGCAATAACGGATGCCAGCGTGTAACCCGGCGAGAACAGCGACCAGGATATTTTCACGTTATTGCCGATGATCATGGTGACCGCCATGGTCTCGCCGATGGCCCGGCCTAAAGCCAGAATAACTGCCCCTAAAATTCCAGGCTTAGCATAACTTAAAATGACCGTGCGCAATGTTTCCCAGCGGGTAGCCCCCAACGCATAGGCGGTTTCTTTATAAACCGCGGGCACCGCCAAGATCACTTCCCGGGATACAGAAATAATGAACGGAACGATCATGATCGCCAGAATAACACTGGCCGATAACATCCCAATGCCATAATTAGGCCCTTGAAAGAACGGCAGGAATCCCAAATATTTTCCTAAGAACGGCTGAACATGGGTGCGCATCAAAGGAACAAGAACAAAGATACCCCACAACCCATAAATAACACTTGGCACAGCGGCTAAAAGATCAATGAGCATGGCTAATATCTTTTGCACCTTATGCGGTGCATATTCGGCTAAATAGATCGCCGTGCCGATGCCGATCGGAATAGCCAAGATAAGAGCCACTAGCGAGGTCACCAATGTACCAAATATAAAAGGAAATGCCCCAAAATTATTAAAAACAGGGTCCCACGTTGAGGTGAACGGAAATTTGAAACTAAATTTTGAGATCGAAGGCCAGGAAGCGTAAACCAACTGAATAAAGATCGCCGCCACAATGATCAAGATCAAGAATGGAAAAACAGTCAGGGTGCGTTCAAAAATAATATCGCCGCGGTCTTTACGTTGCATATTTTATGATTGTATCAAAGAATTTAAGAATTCGCTAGAGACTGATTAGGTTTTTAAGCTAAAAGAACGAAGGGATAGAAATAATTTTCTATCCCTTCGTTTCAGAAACAACAGAACCTGTTAGAACTTTACATGCGTTAATTTAGCGTCGATCATCGTGACAACATCGCTTGGAAGCGGCGCATACAGAAGATCTTTCGCGTATGACTGCCCGTCATGGATCGCCCACTTCAAGAAATCCACGATGGCTTGACCTTTGACATGATCATCCATGTCTTTGTAGATCAAGATCCAGGTAAACCCGGCGATCGGGTATGCTTCCGGATTTGAACTATTAACGATCGAGACGCGGAAATCTTCCGGAATACTGACACCTTCCGCGGCTTTCGATGTTGATTCAACCGATGGCGTGATGAAAGAGCCACTGCTATTTTTCATATCGGCGAAATCCATATTATTATGGATCGCGTAAGCCAATTCGACATAACCAATGCTGCCATTGGTCTGCTTGACTGTCCCGGCAACACCTTCATTGCCTTTACCGCCTAAACCAACCGGCCAATTAACAGAAGTGGCTTTACCGACACGGCCTTTCCATTGACTGCTGACCGAACTTAAGTAATCCGTGAAGATATAAGTCGTTCCACTGCCATCAGATCGATGGGTGACCACAATGCTCACGGCCGGCAGTTTAACACCGGCATTATCCGCGGCAATGCGGGCATCATCCCAGGAGGTGATATGCCCTAAGAAAATATCCGCCAAAACATCAGGAGATAATTTCAAACCCTTTGATACGCCCTCGACATTATAAATGACGGCGACAGCGCCCATGACAGTTGGTATGTGGTAAATACGTCCCGGAGCTTCATTTATTTGATCTTGTGTCATCGGACCATCGGTAGCACCAAAATCAACGGTCTTAGCCGAGATCTGCTTGATACCGCCGCCGGAACCAATGCTCTGGTAATTAAACTGCACGCCGCCATGTTCTTTAGAATACACATCGAACCATTTGGAATAGATCGGATACGGAAATGTCGCACCCGCGCCGTTGATCAGCGCCTGATTAGCGCAAGCAACAGAGGCAACCATCCCGACTGCAACTGCTATACTAGCAATACGTTTGAACATGTTCTTCTCCTTAATTAGAATTTCCAATTAATATCCGTTTGTATAATGCTTTCCGCCTGAGGCGCAGATAACGAAGACTTACGTTGGGTGTGGTAATAATCTACTGCCAACGTCAGATTTTTCGCTAAACCATATTCAAAGATCCCTTCATAACCCTGTGTATCCGTATTGCCGCTATAAAAATCTGAATCAGGCAAGACATCCAACCAGGAGTCACGGCCGATCTGTTTATAAGCCCACGTGGCTTTCCATGCGCCCTTGCTTGCTACTTTGCTATTGCCCATGTAAACACCCGCCATCCAGGCTTTATTCTCATCTTTAGGCTGGGGATTGTAAGCAAATGCGCCGAACGCCGCGATTCGCGGTACATATACAGGGAAGTTGTCGCCAAGTGGATCATTCAGCCCAAACTCACCGGATGCCATTGGCGTATTGTAACGATAGGTATACTTACTCGACGCGATCGTATTGTTCGCTGTCGAAGCAAAAGTAGCCTTCGTGTTATTTTGCAGATATTGATATGTTCCAACTAAACGATAATCTAGTTTCTCAGAAAAGACATTACCTTTAGCGCTTAATTGTCCAACCCAAAGGAATGGGTCTGCGTTAGATAGAGATAATTCTTTAACAGTAAATGCCGTTGCTAGGGCGTCAATCGTTAAGTTATCAATCACCTTTTTGCTATATTGTATAGCACCGCCCGTTGGCGTAATATCTGAATCCCATAAGAATTCCATGGGTTCCCAGATAGGATTCTTCATTTGACCACCCGTTAACGTCCATTCGGCATTCGGCGTCCATTGTCCATAGGCGTAGTTAAGAACAACATACCCCTTGCTAAAGGTGTTATCTAAGGTTTGATTATTGGAACGTGCGTTAGCATTTGGGGGATTTGTGGCCGAAACCGAACCTGTACCATCAGTCGCAATACCAATCGCCATCTTGAAAGTATCATTAACTTTCGTTTCTACACCAAGGCGAGCGCGTATGCGTAACCGATCGCGACCATTTAAGGAGCTCCCATTATTCTTACGATGCTCATATTGATTGCGTAAACGAAAATCCCCGGTCAATTTGGTATTCTGAACCCAATCCGGCAGATCTTTTTTCATATTATTTTCTTGGATAGTTTTGGCATCATACGCCACTTGACCCTTAAGCACATCCGCTTCATCTTTGGATAAAATACCTTTTTCGATCAACTTTCCGATCAAAGCATCCACTTGGGTATCCGGCGCCGCAAAACTTAAATTTGCCGCTCCGAAAACCATCACCAACAACGCGACTACGATCTTTTTCATAACTTTCTCCTGGTATTATCCTCACCACTACACCTGTGAGGAGATTTTTGATAAACTTAACTTATATTTCTGTAGGGAGACATCTTGCGAGCCTCCTTATGGCGGCGCAAGCCGACCATTGAAATAAGACTGTTGCTTCCTGCGT